>CAUERX010000001.1 GCA_959020415.1 uncultured bacterium
AAGCAAGTTAGAATGGTAATAGGTTTATCTATTTGTTTATTGTTAATCATGACTGCTGGTTATGCGGCTTTTAGTACCAGTTTATCTTTAAATGCAAAAGGAAATATTATAGGAACTTTTACTTTTAGAGATTTAATAGATAAAGAAGTAACAACAGGTGATGGACTCTATATGGATCCTGTTGAAAGTAGTAGATATGTTTATAGAGGTGAGACACCAGAAAATTATATTGAATTTAACGGAGAAATGTGGAGAATTTTAGCAATTGAAGCTGATGGTACTGCTAAAGTTATAAGGCAAGGAAGTATTGGGCTAATACCTTTTGATGAACCATACGTAAGATCGGATAGTACATATTGTCCAATTTCTTCTAGTGGCTCATATGGGCAAAATATAGATTCTAGGTATGGATGTAATGCGTGGGTTAGTGAAAATGGTAGTTTTGTTAATGGGAGTATTTCTGGAACTTTAACTAAAGATGCTTCTTTAAATACATATTTAAACAATGATTATTATAATAGTTTAGATTCTAAGGTTCAAAGATCTATTCAAAAACACAATTTTTATTATGGTGGAGGAAACATTTATATTCAACCTGGTTTAAGCACTCAAGAAAAGTCCAAAATATGGAATGGTAATGTTGGACTTATTAATTTGTCAGATTATCAAAAAGCATCACTTTCTTCTAATTATTGTAATCTTGAAACGGACTGTTTAAATAATAATTATATATTTAGTGATGTTCTTAATGGAGAAAATACGTGCTGGACGTTAAATATCCTTCTCAATAATTCTTTAATTATTCGAGATTTGTATAGGGGAAAAATAAATGATTCTTTTCCTAGAAATAATTATGCGGTATATCCAGTTTTATTTTTACGTTCTGATTTATTAGTATATGGAAAAGGGACTAAGGCGGAACCTTATCGGATCAAAACTCCAAATTAAACTTTTTAGGGCAATTATGTATAATTTTATATGTTTTGTGCATATAATATAAATGTACATAGTGCATAAACCAAAACACCTATAGAATATGTGTAAGTACTCGGATTTTGTCTAAATTTGACAGAAAAACGGGGATATGCTAAAATATAACCTGTTTTCTATGAAGCAGGAGAGGGTGAAAGATGAAAACAAGCCAATCGGTTAAGGCCGTAATAATGGCCGTAACTACTTTGTGTTTAGTTGGAACAACATTTGGTTCAACAATCCTTGCCTTGAATGGTGAGAGAGAATATGTAAGTGAAAATAGGACTGTACTTCAAGAAAGTGAATTAAATATAAGACCTGCAGTAGCAATAGCTAAAGTAACGCCAGGTAATTTAGCTATTGATAGTAAAACTGAAGGAGTGGAAAATGTTCAAGTTGCCGAAGGGCAATCACAAGAGGATAAAGAGCGTGAAGCTGAAGAAGCAAGAAAAAATGAAGTTGTATACGAAGGAATGACTTTAGAAGAATTGGCGGCTAAATTAGATAGAAGCCTTAATTCGACTATTTCAGGTCAAGGTAATACATTTGCTTCATATGCTATCGAACTAGGAATAGACCCATATTTAGCTGTTGCCATTGTCATGCATGAAACTGGATGTAAATGGGAATGTAGTTCATTACTTAAACAGTGTAATAATGTTGGGGGTATGAAATCTGGCGGAACTGGTAAATGTAATGGGGGTTCATATGCTAGTTTCCCATCTTTAGAAGATGGGATCCGCGCTTATATGAACAACTTGTATAAAAATTATATATCGCAAGGTTTAACAACCGCTGAAGCGATGGGGCCAAAGTACGCTGCTAGTACGACATGGGCTTCGCAGGTTAATGCTTACATAAATTCAATAAAGGCTGCATAGGCCTTTTTTGATTTGACTTTTTTTAAATTACTGCTATAATAAACGATAATTTTAGGGGGGATATCATGAAAACTAAAGAAGTTAAAAAAATGATATTAGATTTAAAAAAAGAACTAAAAAAAATTAAGAAGGAAAACGAAAAACAATCTATTTCGATTAAAAAGTTGAAAATGGCAGTCAAATAAAATTATTTTTTAACAGTTTTACTTTTCTTTTGAAAAATAAGGAAAAAGTCGATTTTTGTCGATTTGACTCAAGGTTTTTCATATGGTAAAATGGTAAATAGCATAGGAGAGATGAGAATGAAACAAGCTCATATGGTATATGCCATTTTAGTCTTTGGATTAATTACGGCAATTACTGTTCCACACTTAACAGCAATGGCATATGAAAATGATGTTACATATGAAACAACTAATAAAGAGGAGTTAGCAAGTACTAACGAAACTGTTAATAGTACAGCAAAGATTGCGAATAGTGCTTCTAATATGGATGTGGCTATTGCTACACCATCAGTTAAAGAAAAGGCTCCGGAAGCTCCCGCAGCTAAACCTGTACAACAAGTCTCTGCTCCACAAGTTCAAAATACAAATCCAATTGTTTATGATGGGCTTACAATGGAACAGTTAGTTAATAAGCTTAACAAATCTTTGCGTTCTAATTTAGCAGGTACTGGAAACTTATATGCTAATTATGCTTTACAAAATGGCGTGGATCCTTATTTGGCAGTGGCTATCACTTTGCACGAAACTGGTTGCAAATGGAGTTGTAGCTCAGCTGTAAAGAACCACAACAATGTTGGTGGAATGAGATCTGGAGGATCATTAATTCATTTTGATTCTTTAGAGGCAGGAATTAAGGCGTTTATCGTGAATTTAAAGGAAAACTATTATGATAAAGGTTTAAATACACCTGAACTTATGAATAAAAAATATGCAGCTAGTCCATCGTGGGCAGCAAAAATAAATAATTATATAAATCAAATAAAAAATAGTTAAAAGGTAAATAAATGATTATTTACTTTTTTTCTGGCTATGATATAATTTAATAAAGGATGTGGAAGAATGGAAAAGGGATGTCCAAATTGTGGACGCATGATTAATGCTGAGAATAAAGTATGTCCTTATTGTAATTATGATTTTGGGCAATTAAATAAAATGTTTACAAAATATGAGGAAGAAAAATTAAAAGAAATTGAAATTCCGAAATATGGCGGCTTTATTAAAAGAGTTGTAGCTACAGGGGTTGATCTTTTAATTTTGGGGATTATTTTCGCAGTTATTAATTTTGCTTATTTATATTTTATGGTTCCAGATTATTTTAGTTATTTGTTTAAGTTTTGGACTAATCCAGCGAGTATTGATTTAGCAATTTGGTTTAAAATGTATTTTATTTCGCTTTTATTTCCAATTATTTATTTGTTTTATTGTTCGTTTAGACAAAGTTCAAAGAATATGGGAACAATTGGAGAAAAGCTATTAGGACTTGAAGTTGTAGATGAGTATGATAGCCCAATTGGTTTTGGAAAGGCTTTCGGGCGAAACGTTGCTAGAATATTAAATGTTTTAACTTTGGGAATTGGTTTCTTGATAGTTATTGTTATGCCTAAAAAGCAAGCTTTAAGCGATATGATTTCTCATACTTATGTGACAAATAAAATCACGCGTGAAAATTATAGTGAATTTCACTATGCTAATCCATTGGTTAGAGCTTTGGCTTTCTTTATTGATATGGCTTATTTATATTTATTAATTTGGGGATTTAAATGGTTATCAAGTTTACCAATATTACATGATCCTTCAACGCAGTGGTTTGCGCCAATAATAATTTTTATTTTAGGTGTTTTATTGTTAATTTACATCATTATTTATTTTCCACATATGGAAAGTCGTGGTGGGGCAACGTTTGGTAAAAAGATTTTAGATATTAAGGTAGTTAGTCTTGAAGGCGAAACTATTAGTTTTTGGAAATCGTTTGTTAGAGTGATCGTTATGATGATTGAAACGTTAGTTCCCTTTAGTAAAATAGTATCTTTTGTAATGCCGCGTAGGCAAACATTGAAAGATGTTATGACTAAGACAATTGTTATTAATAGACATTGACATTTATTTGATTATTTTTCTTAAATGTTACCTTTTGTTATTAGTAGGCAAGGGCTATAAAATAGTTCTTGCTTTTTATATTTAAAGGTTATAATAATGTGTAATTCGGAGGTTTGGGAAGGCTATCAGAAAGAAGAAAGTTTATGTTAGATATGTGTGGAGCTAGAATGTTATTTGGTGAAGCAATATCAATAAAAGAAATAATGGAAGCAACGAGTTATAAGAGAGCTAGTGTTAGTAGGGTAATGTGGTAGATGGGAAATAATAATTTTCCAAACATGGTAGGAAATATTTAGAAAGACAATTTGGAATAATTATGTTTTCTTTGGTAAAGTGTCATACGAAGATTGGAAAAATAACTAGTAGACGTGAAATGTTTCTTAAATCTTGTTATAACGATGGAGAAAATAAGACTCAAACGGAAATAGCTAAAAGTATAGATTATTCACGCGCATCTGTAGCAAATACGATTAAACAGATAGAGACCGGAACTTTATCTGTCTGTGACAAAAATATATTAATAAGCTTTTTGTCGATAATGTTTTTGAAATGCTAAATTCAGAAATTCAAATATTTGATGACAGCGAGTTAGAATTTCAAATGATGTTTGCTTCTAAATTGCTTAACAGAATTTCTAGTTTTGATAAACGTAGTGACCTAACGCCAGACATTTTGAGGGACTTTTATGAAATGGTTATTTCAGAAAGCTTGTCTGAATATCAAAGGAAGATTACATTGGGGGTTAAGATATCTCAGGCTAGGGATATTGAAAGAAAAGCTGCTTTTGATGTTCAGACTTATAATATTGTTTTTAATGCTTTAGATGGGATTACGCAAATCGGGAGATTTTCTGAGATAGCAGATTAGAATTTAGAGTCAGAAGTTAAAACTAGAACTTTTAAGATAGAGAGAAAAGAAAATTAATAAAAGAAAATTAATTTTCTTTTTTTGTTTACTTTGTAGTTAAAACTTCCATTTGGAATAATGGGTAAAATATTGTATAAACCCTTAAGATGTGATAAAATATAAACAGATAAAGGCTAAAGGAGGCATTATATGTGTGGTTTTGTAGGATATGTAAATAAGGAACCTGATAAACAGGAAAATATAAAAAAAATGGCTGATTTAATTGCCCACCGCGGACCAGACTCTGAAGGATATTATACTGATGAGACAATTGCGATGGGCTTTAGACGTCTATCAATCATTGATTTGAATAATGGCTCACAGCCTATTTATAACGAAGATAAGACGAAGGTTATTATTTTTAATGGCGAAATTTATAATTATCAAGAATTAAGAGAAGATTTGATTCAAAAAGGTCATAATTTTTCTACTAATACGGATACTGAAGTTTTATTGCATGGTTATGAGGAATATGATGAAGGTATTTTAGATAAATTAAGAGGAATGTTTGCGTTTGTAATTTATGATGTTAATACTAAAGAAACTTTTGCGGCTCGTGACTTTTATGGAATTAAACCATTTTACTATGCAATGATGGGAGATACCTTTTTATTCGGTTCAGAGATTAAAAGCTTTTTGATTCATCCTGATTTTAAAAAGGAACTTAATCGTAACATGCTTGAATATTATTTAACTTTTCAATATAGTGTTGGTGAGGAAACTTTCTTTAAAGATGTTTATAAATTAATGCCAGGACATTATTTAAAATATAAAGATGGCGAACTTGAAGTAAAACAATACTATGCTTTAGAATTTGAAGAGGATGATAGTAAGACTTATGAAGAGTGGAAGGAAGGCGTTGATGAACGTCTTAAAGACTCAATAAGAGCTCATAAAATTAGTGACGTCGAAGTTGGTTCATTTTTATCTTCTGGTGTTGATTCATCATTTATAGCTGCTAGTAGTGATGTGGATAAAACATTTACAGTTGGATTTAATGATGAGAAATACAGTGAGATTAGTTATGCTAAAGACTTATCTGAAAAAATTAGTACTCAAAATATTAGTAAGGTGATAACTAAAGAAGAGTATTTTAAAAATTTATCAAATATTATGTATTTTATGGATGAACCATTAGCTGATCCTTCGGCTGTTGCCTTGTATTTTGTAACAAAGGTAGCTAGTGAAAATGTTAAAGTTTCATTATCTGGTGAAGGTGCTGACGAGATATTTGGAGGTTACAATATTTATCAAGAGTCATTTGTTTGGCCATGGTATTATAAAATTCCATATGGAGTTCGTAAAGTAGTGGGAGCCATCGCCGGGATTTTACCAGCGCATCGAGGGCTTAACTTTTTAGTTCGTCGTGGTAAAAAATTAGAAGACCGTTTTGTTGGTAATGCTTTTATTTTTGACAATAAAGAAATAAAGAAAATGTTAGCGTTTAAACCAGAAACTAAAGGCTTTAGAGAATTAACAGAACCATATTATCAAAAGGTTTCTGATAAAGACGATGTTACTAAAATGCAATACATTGATTTTAATTTTTGGTTAATAGGAGATATTTTATTAAAGGCTGATAAGATGAGTATGGCTAATTCATTAGAAGTACGCGTTCCTTATCTAGATAGACCTTTAATTGATTATGCACGTCATTTACCAACTAAGTATAAAGTTGATAAATATAAAACTAAAAAACTATTTAGAGATATTGCACATGAAACACTTGAATCTAAAGTATCTGACAAAAAGAAACTTGGCTTTCCTGTACCAATTAGAGTATGGATGAAAGATGATGATGTTTATAATACGATTAAAGTTCGTTTTGAAAAGGCTTCTGAATTTTTCAATGTAAAAAAGATTATTAAACTATTAGATGATCACCGAAATGGTAAGAAGGATAACAGTCGTAAGGTATGGACGATCTATATATTCTTACTTTGGTATGATATTTACTTTGGAGGTGCACAGTGATATTCTTTTTCATTTCTTTATCAACATATTTTTGCTATTTAATTTTGAAATATCGTCAAGGATTAATGGCTTTAGAAAACGAAAAATATGATTTGAGAAAATATTCTAAGTGGATTATTAAAAATGGTAAGGAGAATTTTTTAACTGTAGAGTTATTAGCGATTATCCTAATTATTATTGCTTTCAATTTTGATGCAAAGGTTATGGGAGTATCAATGGTTATCTTTTATACATTTATGTATTTGTTTACCCTTAGAAAACAAGAAGGAAAATTTAAATTTAAAGCACCAAATGTAAGAGTTTCGATTATTTCAATAATTATTTTTGCTTTAATTTTAAGTCTATTTTGTCTGGATTATCAATATTTACAAAGTGGTTATTTGCTTTTTGATCATAGTAAATTTTATTATATTGCGGTTATTTTACTTGGGTATATTGCGTATTTTATAATTTTATTATCTGCGTTTATTGATAAGCCAATTGAACTATTAATAAAGAAAATAAAAAAGAACAAGAAAAACAAAAAATAAGTAAAATCATAGGCTAGAGTAAGGAGAGATGATTAAATGCTTAAAGTTAATTCAAAGAAGATTGAACAAGGTGATACTTTTATTGCGATAAAGGCAGCTTCACGTGATGGCCACGATTATATTGAAGATGCAATAGATCATGGAGCAGCTTGTATTATTGCAGAGCATGGGGAATACAGTGTTAAAACTATGATTGTTCCAGATACTAGAACTTATTTATCTAATTATTTAAAAGAGTTATATGCGGATAAACTAAGTAAATTAAAAATAGTGGGAATTACTGGAACTAATGGTAAAACAACTAGTTGCTATTTGATTTATCAATTGTTAAATCGTTTAGGTGTAAAGGCTGCATATATGGGAACGATTGGTTTCTATTTACCTGAAAGTAACCGACCTTTAGCTAATACAACTCCAGATTTATATGATTTATATGATATGCTTGTGGAAGCGGCAAACGATGAGTGTGAAGTAATGGCTATGGAAGTTTCTAGCCAAGCTTTAGATATGCGTCGTTTGGAAGGTATTAAGTTTGATATGGTTTCTTTTACTAACTTGACAAGAGAACATTTAGATTATCATAAGACAATGCAGGAATATGAAGCTGCAAAATTAGAATTATTTAAAAATGTTAAGAAATCAGGATATGCCATTATTAACATGGATGATAAATACGGAAAAGATTTTGTATTAGATGCTAATAAAAACATTTTGTTAGGGCAAGGTAAAGCTGATTATAAAATAAGTGATATTGTACTTACAAACAATCATAGTACTTTTAAGGTATCACATGATGATGAGGTTAGAGAAGTAGTACTTCCAATTCCTGGAACGTATAATATTTATAACTATATGAATGCTTATATTTTATGTGACAAATTAGGCTTAGACATGGATGATGTTATTTCAGAGACACTTAATTTAACCGCACCAACTGGACGCTATCAAATTGTTAAAAATGATAAAATTTCAGTAATTATTGACTATGCTCATACGCCTGATGCTGTAGAAAACATTGTGAAAAGTGTTAAAGAATATGCTGAAGGAAGAGTTGTTACTTTAGTTGGTTGTGGTGGCGATAGGGATAAGACGAAAAGGCCTTTGATGGGCAAAATTGCAACGGATAATAGTGATTATGTTTTCTTTACTAGTGATAATCCACGTACTGAAGATCCTAACGAAATTTTGAATGACATTATTCAAGGACTAGAAAAAGACAATTATGAAGTAATTGAAGATCGTAAGGAAGCTATTAAAAAAGCGGTTAATAGTCTTCAAGATAAAGATATTTTGCTAGTTCTAGGTAAGGGACACGAGGATTATCAAATTATAGGCAAAGATAAATTCCATTTAAGTGATTATGAAGAAGTAGCAAAACATGTCAAATAAGAAGGTTTTCCTTCTTTTTCTTTACACTTTTTTCTACTATTTTTGATAAAATCGACTAAAACGAGAAATACTTTGGTATAATATAATTGGATTATTCTAGATAGAAGGTGGTTTTAGATGCCAGAAAATAAATATCGAGTAGTAATGAATGGTAGTACTTATGATATAACTGAAGATGGTGTTTCTTACAAGGTTGTTAAAGATAATAAACCATATGGTAGTATAGATCTTAGAACAGCGTCAAAAGAAGCAATTACGGCTTTTCAATTGGGCATCTTTTTTGGTACATCACAGGTGTTAGATAGAATGCAAGAACAGACTGCAAACAATCAAGTAAATCAATATGGTCAACCAATGCCACAATATTATCCACCCAATTATGTACCAAATGTCCCTAACCCTAACTATCAACAAGGTCAGGCTAATTCACAAGGCTATTATCAAATTCCAGTGGGAAATATGCCGCAAAATTATCCACCAGTGCAGCCAACGCCATATCAGGCTGAAACCGCTCAGTCAAATGGTCAAGGCATGAATCAAGGGGCTTCTAACAAGACGCTTACCTTGGGAAACGGGCATTCTATTATTGGGAATGAACCTGGGACTAATGCGGCAAATAATAATTGGACGCAAGGCGGATTTGCTAATAAATTGATTATGTCATTAATCGTGGGTTTTGGTTTAGGGGTAATTACAACAGCAATTTATATTTTCATGAATTTAGGAAAAGTTACAATTAATTTTTAATTTAAAAGGATTTTAACCATCGATAGGGTATATTTACTCTAGAGGTGGTTTTTTTGTATGTTTCAAAATTAGAAATGAATCTAATAAAAGCCAGACAAACTAAAAAGAGTTTGTGGAAAATGTTTTTTAGAAAAAGTTTTGCTGTGGAAAGGTGGGTTGCTGTGAATAATCGGGCATATATTAAAACAACTTTGGCTGAAAATAAAAATTTTTTAGATAATATCAATGGCTATAGTTTGGATTCGGTTCAAAGAGAAATTATAGTATCAGAGGAAGATAGTACATTAGTTATTGCTGGAGCAGGGAGTGGTAAAAGTTTAACGATTGTAGGAAGAATTTTATATTTAATTAAAAATGGGGTGTTGCTACGAGATATTTTAGTTATTTCATTTACTAATGAAGCTAGTAATAATTTAAAAAAATGTTTACTTAAATGTGGGGTTAAAATGGAAATTATGACGTTTCATAAGTTGGGCCGAAGAATTCTCAAGGAAAATGGATACAGTGTTAATTTAGTAGATGATTCTCTTTTGAAAAATACGGTGATTAAGCACATAGAAAATTGTCAATCATTAGATGTTTTACTTCCTGAGATGAACTTTATAACGCTTGGAGATGATGAGCTTTTAGATTTAAAAAGAGTGATTATTTTAAATAGCGATGAGGTTAAGGCTTTAGAACGATTGCTTATAACGTTTATTAATCTTTTTAAAGGGGGAAATTTTAAGGTTTTGGATTTTGATACTTTCTTAAAATTAAGCAATAAGGAGGAAGGGTATAAACAAGATAAACACAAAGCTTTTCTTGTTTTAGCTAAAACAATATATTTGGATTATGTTTATTTGCTTGAAAAAAACAACAAAATTGATTATCATGATATGATTAATAAAAGCATAGAAGTGGTGAAAAGCAAAATGTTACATAACTATAGACATATGATTATTGATGAATTTCAGGATACATCACCTTCCAAGTGTGAACTTCTAAAAGAAATAAAAAAAGTTACTGGCGCCAAATTATTAGCTGTTGGTGATGATTTTCAAAGTATTTATCGTTTTATGGGAACTGATTTAAATGTATTTACTAATTTTAATGATCATTTTCCTTTTTCCAAAGTTTTTATGCTTGAAAAAACATATCGTAATTCTAGGGAGCTTTTAGATATTACTAGTAAGTTTATTTTGAAAAATAAGAAGCAGATTTATAAAAAGTTATATTCAGATAAAAATAATGATAATCCCATTTATATTTATTATTATGATAACGATATTAATAGGGCATTTAAGAATGTTGTGGAAAAAATATCTGATGATGATATTTTAATAATTGGAAGGAATAATAAAGATTTGAATGAATTGCAATTTAAAAACAAAACATTTAGATATATGACAGTACATAAATCAAAGGGCCTGGAGGCAGGAAATGTAATTATCGTAGGTCTTGAGGATCGGCTTACTGGTTTTCCTAATAAAATAATTAATGATGATGTACTTAAATATGTTATAGACTTAAATGAAAGTTATCCTTATGAAGAAGAGCGCCGACTTTTTTATGTGGCACTTACGAGAACTAAAAACTCTAATTATTTATTAGTAAATCGTAAGCATCCGTCAGTGTTTGTTTTAGAGTTACTTAAAGATAATAAGAATATTAAAATTATGAATAATGATTTTACTTGTCCTTTATGTGGTGGAAAACTAATAATTAGAACTTCTAAATACGGAATATTTTACGGTTGCGAAAATTATCCTAAGTGTAGGTATACAAGAAATGTTGATTAAAAAATGTTCTTTTCATTTGCCGTTTTGGCAATATTTTACATAAATGTTGGTTTACATGAGCTCTATTATCTTTCTTTTTTATTACCTTTTAATGTTTAATATTATGAGTTTGTTGTTTTAGAATTATAAACACTAAAAATTTAGTGCTTTTTTGTTGACATTTGATATAATTTGTCATATACTATACCAGTATACTTTTTTAGTATATCAGTATACTTTAGGAGGTGCACTGGTGAAAAGTAAAAAAGAGCAAGTAATCGAAGCGGCTAGAGAATTATTTAGTCATTATGGATATCGCAAAGTTAGTATGGATGAAATTGCTAAAAAATCTGGAGTTACTAAAAGAACGATTTATACTTACTTCAAAGATAAGAATGATTTAATTAAATATTTTTTATATGATGAACTTAGAAAAATGAAGGAACTATCTAATGCTATTGATAAAAAGAATATATCATTTGATAGTAAGATTTACGAACTTATTATTAAACTTATGGAATATCGAAATAATTCAAAATTGTTAATGGCTTTTTCTAAAGAATCAGGTGGCAATTTTGAAATTGCTGATGAATGCGCACAGACTTTGAATACGATGGTTCAAGATGAACTTAAGATGAAGCTAGAAAAGGCAATTATTGATGGGTATATCAAAGAATGTGACACAGAAATTGTATCGTTTTTAATTTATAAAATTTATGTGGCTTTGATGTTTGAACTAGATAAGCCAATCGATAAAAAAGAGGCTACTGAAAATATTATGAATATTTTAAGGGCTTGGTTATTTAAGTAGGGGGGAATAGAGAATGCAAAAACCAAAACGTGATAGTAAAAAAATGAAATTACTAGTAATTTTAGGTATTGTTATTTTACCGCTAGTATATAGTTTATTTTATTTAAAAGGATTTTGGGATCCATATAATTCTTTAAATAATGTACCAGTGGCATTAGTTAACTTAGATGAGTGTAGTGAAAATTGTAAAGGCGATGAATTAATTAAGACCTTAAAAGAAAAAGATGTTTTTGATTTTAAGGTTGTTGATGAGGAAAAAGCCGATAAGGGTTTAGTTGATAAGGATTATTATGCGGTAATTAAAATCCCAAAAGATTTTACTAGTTCACTTGAAAAAGCTGCTAGTAAAGATAGACAACAAACAACTATTACTTATATGCCAAATACTAAAACTAGTTATTTAGCGTCACAGATTATTGGGACGGCGGTTAAGGAAGTAGAAACAGAATTACATGCTGAGGTTACGAAAGAAATAGTTGGAACTTTAACTGATAATTTACAAAATGTACCTTCACAAACTAAGCAGATAAGTGATGCTTTAGGCACTATTCATTCAGGGACGAATGAATTAAATTCTGGGGCATATGAATTGAAAGGTGGATTAAACACTTTATCCACTAGTTATAAAGATTTTAATAATGGTGTGGAAAAGTTAGCTACAGGAGCTCAAAAGCTATATAGTTCTTATGGTGAATTAAATGGTGGATTAGAGAATGCTTATAGTGGGGCTAAGGAATTAAAAGATAAGACAGAATCTTTACCTACCTTAGTTAGTAAGGTTTCTGATTTGAAAACAGGTAGCGACGATTTTACAGCTAAGCTTGGTACATACAAAACTAAGTCAGATGATATGATTGATAAGGCTAATTTAGCGTATAATCAAATTATTAATTATGTCGAAAGTCATCCTGAGGTTCAAAGTGATGTTTCACTTATGACCGCTTATCAGATTGCAAAAGGTTACACAACTGCGGATGCAACGGGGTATAGTGGTTTAGCGCAAATTAAAGCTGGAACAGCTGGACTTGTAAGTGGTAATGGGTTAGTTAATGGTGGAATTAATTTAATGGCTACGCAGGCTTCAAGTTTAACAGAATTAAAAGGTGGCATTGATAGTTTAGAATCTGGATTATTAAAATTGAAAAATGGTTCAAGTTCTGTTTATAGTGGAATTGATGAGCTTAATAATGGTTTATCAAGTTTGAATACTAATTCGGCTAAAATTAGTAGTGGATTAGGTAGCGCTGATAGTGGAGCTACGACTTTAGCTAGTGGCATGGTAACTTTAAATAATGGGGTAAATACAGCTAAAGAAACGGTTGATAATAAAATTGTGGAAACCAAAAATTCAACTGATGAGCTTGATGGTTTAGCTGAATATGCTAGTAAACCAATTAAAATTAATGAAGAAGATTATGGTGATGTTAAGACTTATGGGACATTCTTTTCTCCATACTTTATGTCTTTATCTTTATGGATCGGTGGTATTTTAATTTTAATGGGATTATATTATGATCCTGATAAGAGATTTAAAGTTTTAGGCCGTCGCAGTGAAAATCGTGGAGTGCGTTTAGTATTATATAATGTAATCGGCATTGTTCAAGCTATTTTATTAGCGTTTGTATTACAATTGTTATTAGGATTTGAAGTGACAAATTTATTTGTTTATTATGGATCGTGTATTTTAATATCAGAAGCATTTTTAGCAATTATTATGTTTTTATTCTTTAATTTCCAAGATGTTGGTAAATTTTTAGCTTTAGTATTCTTAGTTTTACAACTTGCTTCTTGCGGTGGGACATTCCCAGTTCAAACTGAGCCAGGAATATATCAAGCTGTTTATCCATTTATGCCGATGACTTATTCAGTTGATTTATTAAGAGAGTCATTTGTTAGTATAAATAGTAATTTCTTGATAAAAGATATTAGTATTTTAATTGGTATTTTAGTTGTATTTAATGCGCTTACTTTAATTACTAGTATTTTAAAGAGTAAAAAAGAAAAGAAACTGCAAGATAATGAAATAGCAATTAATAACGATAAAATCGTTAAAAAAGTTAGTAAAAATTCAAAAAATAAAAAAGAGAATAAGTAAAAAAATTCTCTTTTTTTCTGAAATCATTGACATAAATGGGTATCTAGATGGTATAATAGGACTGATTGTGTGGGTGGTATTGTGGACAAGAAAGAAATGGCTGTAAAGCTAATTCAGGACAAACTAGAAGATAAAACGTTTTTAACGTACAAAGAAATAGCAGAAATTACGGGTTATCATCCCAAATATATTTTAAAATTAAAAAAAGAAGTAGTAGATGGAACAGTTAGTTTGGTGCACGGAAATAAAAATAGAGTACCAGTTAACGTAATGAGTGAAGAGGAAAAACAATATATCATTTCACTTTATAAAAAGAGTAATGTCAGTATAAGAAAATTTTGTAATTTTTACAATCGTCGTAGTTATTCTTGTATTTATAATTTGTTGAAAGAAAATGGCTTAATTTAGCTGTTTTTTTGATTTGACAAAAAGATTTAATTAATACAATAAAACAATATGAAGATTTAAGGCAAAACAACAAATAATGGTTGTTTTTTTTGTCGAACTGTTAATGTTCTATATGGCTCTTATGGTTAGTAAATTATTCATAGGAGGTGCCTATGAAAACAGGATTAACAGATGAAGAGGTTGTAATTGCACGTAAGACACATGGAACAAATGAAATTGCGATGGGAAAAAGGGAGAGTTTTCTGCGTCATTTATTATCGACGCTTGGGGACCCAATTATTAAAATATTGCTTATTGCATTAGCAGTTAAAACTTTATTTTTAATTCAGGATTTTGATTGGTATGAGACTGTAGGAATTGTTATTGCAATTTTTCTGGCATCGTTTATTTCAACGATTTCAGAATATGGCAGTGAAAAGGCATTTGATAAATTACAAGAAGATGCATCTAAGATAAAAAGCCGAGTTAAACGTAATAATCAAATAGCAGAAATTGATATCAATGATATAGTTGTTGGTGATATTGTAAGTTTAGAGTCCGGTGATCAAATTCCAGCAGATGGAAAGTTAATAAGCGGACATTTGCAAGTGAATGAATCTAATTTAAATGGTGAAATGAAGGAAATTGAGAAGAAGGGTGGAAGCGCTGTATATCGTTCGACTGTTGTTTACTCTGGTGAAGGGTTAATGCTTGTGGAAAAGGTTGGGAATGCCACTTTTTATGGAGCTTTAGCTAAAGAGGTAAATGAAAAGAAGCCTATTAGTCCACTTAAAATGAGACTTACTCACTTAGCTAAGCAGATTAGCAAGATGGGGTACATCGGAGCGGCTTTAGTAACAATTTCATATTTATTTTCTGTTTTAGTTTTAGATAATGATTTTGATATGGCATTAATCAAGGAAACGGTAACAAATTTTCCATTGATGTTTGGCTATTTATTACATGCATTAACTTTAAGTGTAACAATTATTGTCGTAGCGGTTCCAGAGGGGCTGCCAATGATGATTACATTAGTTCTTTCATCTAATATGAAGAGAATGCTTAAGAGTAATGTTTTAGTTAGAAAATTAATGGGGATAGAAACTGCTGGAAATATTAACATTTTGTTTACCGATAAAACGGGAACAATCACTAAAGGTAAATTAGAAGTGATTGGTATTAGTGATCCCAAGGGAAAAATTTATCATGACGAAGAAGAGTTAAAAGAAAATATGGAATTTTATCAACAGGCGAAAATATCTTTAGTGGCTAACAATGCGAGTAATTATGATGCTAATGGCGGAGTAATTGGTGGGAATATTACAGATAGGGCATTATTGAGCTTTTTCCACAGTAAAAGTCCAAATTTTACAAAAATTGATACAACACCTTTTTCAAGTGAGAAGAAGTATGCAGTAACTACAATTAAGTATCATGAGCGAAGACTTAATTTAATTAAGGGAGCAACGGAGGTTATTTTAGATAAATGTACTCATTACTATGATAACGGGAAAAAGGTTGGATTATTTCATCAAGAAAGGATATATAAACAAATTGAAGAGGCGACGTCTAGAGGAATAAGGGTTTTAGCATTTGCGACAATGGATGTTAAAGACAGACTTAGCCGAATGACATTAATTGGTCTCGTATATATTAAAGATGAGGTAAGGCCAGAGGCTATTGAAGGGCTTGATTTAATTAGAAAGGCTCATATTAATACAGTTATGATTACGGGAGATAATATTAAGACGGCGACATCAATTGGTAGGGAGGTTGGCTTATTAACAAGTAAAGATGACGTAGTTTTGACTAGTAGTGAATTACATAGAAAATCGGATGAGGAAGTTAAGGCATTATTACCACGATTAAAAATTATTGCGCGTTCATTGCCACAGGATAAAAGTCGTTTGGTTAAATTAGCTCAGGAAGCTGATTTAGTGGTTGGAATGACAGGTGATGGGGTTAATGATGCACCAGCGCTTAAAAAAGCAGATGTAGGCTTCGCAATGGGGTCTGGTACTGAGGTGGCAAAAGAGGCTAGCGATATTGTAATTTTAGATGATAATTTATTATCAATTTCTAATGCGGTATTATATGGTAGAACGATTTTTAAAAGTATTAGAAAATTTATTGTTTTTCAGCTTACAGTTAATCTATGTGCGGTAAGTATATCTATTATTGGTCCGTTTATTGGAGTCGATACACCAGTTACGGTTATTCAAATGCTTTGGATTAATATGGTTATGGATACTTTAGCCGGAATAGCTTTCTCATTTGAGCCTGCGCTTAAAGAATATATGAACGAAAAGCCAAAGTGTAAAGATGAGATGATAATAAATGATTATATGAAACAGGAGATATTTATTACAGGAACATTTTCGGCACTATTATGTATAATTTTCTTAAAGAGTCCATTTATCCACAGTATATTTGGTGATGGAAGTACAGCTGATTTGATGACGGCATTCTTTGGATTATTTATATTTATTAGTATTTTTAATAGTTTCAATGCTAGAACGCATAGACTGAATTTACTCGCCCATATTTCAAAAAATAAAGTATTCTTAGTGGTAATATTATTTATACTAATCGTTCAAATATATTTAATTTATTATGGTGGTGATATGTTTAGAACATATGGACTTACGATGTTTGAATTTGAAGTGATGGTATTACTGGCGTCATTAGTAATTCCAATAGATTGGATTAGAAAACTAATTTTACGAAAACGGGGAGAAATTGGTGGCGTCTGAATTTGCATTTTCTTCAATTTCTGTTATAATAAATGGCATAAATGAGGT
The DNA here is from genome assembly GCA_959020415.1 of uncultured bacterium. Taxonomy (GTDB): domain Bacteria; phylum Bacillota_I; class Bacilli_A; order RF39; family UBA660; genus Coprosoma. The sequence goes on from CAUERX010000001.1 coordinate 17,356, forward strand.
GGTTATATGACTATTAAGAATTTTAGTTTAACTCAAAAGGCAGGAGCAGTGTTAACGTCATTTGCTTTGGTAACTACGTTAGTTGGTTGTGGTAATACAAAAAGCACTTCAGAAGAACCTGAAGTAGATACAGCGATAGGGGCTTCGACTGAGAAACCACAAATTGATTCAGAAGTTTTAGCTAGTCAAGAAGAGGCTTCTTCGGCGGTTGAATCTGCGGTTACTATAATGATCGAAAGTACTGAGGCTTTAGCAGAATCATCTGAAGAAGCTAAACAAACTGAATCATATCAAGCTGCTAAAGAAACGACGAAGCAAAATTTTGATGATTTGTTTGGTTTTCTGTTTCAAGATGAGGAAATTGCCGGTTATACTATATCGGAAGTTGGTAGAAATACTGTATCATTTTGTAAAGATGGTCTTGTTACTTTGGACGCATATATTGAATCTTATATACCAGAATATAAGGATAAGGCAAAAGAAAAACTTAAAAGTGCGGGTGTTTGGGTTGAGGATAAGTTAACTGACCTTGGAGCATGGGGAATAAACAAAAGTAGTGAGTTAAAGGAAAAGACTTTGCAGAAATATTATGATAAATATGGGAATAATTAAGTTATAATTATTATTCCAAAATTAGTTTGGATATTTTATTACCATGACGCAGTAAAGGAAGAAAAGGTTAAAAAATATGGACAAAATTAATTTTGTTCATTTTTTTATTTTAAAGTTTTAAAAAAAAATTGGAATTTTTTGTCAAAAATAGTGGAAAAATGTTTTTAAATGTGGTATATTGAAATAGCGGTAAACATATTGCAATTGAATATAGAAAGGTAACATTTATGCTAGATTTTTTGCGTGTTGTTTGTAATAAAATCGCATAAATTTTTTGTTATAAGGACTAATATAGTGTTTAATTATAACAATTAATTTAGGTGATTAAAGTAGTGACAAATGGATTGTAATTAAATAGGGAAAGGAAATATTTATGTTAAATTTTATAGTTTGTGACGATGAAAAGAAATACAGAGATTTTGTTGAGGGCGTGATCAATAAATATATGATGAAAAATCAACATGAATATCAAATTCATATATTTAATGATTATAATAGGCCATTTATGGATATTATTGGAGGTAAACTTCCATTTAAGATCTATATTTTGGATATTGAAACGCCTACTAGATCGGGATTAGATGTAGCAAGAATTATTAGAAATAAGGATGTTGACAGTGTTATTATCTTTTTAACTGGGCATCAGGAATTAAGCCAGATTGTAATTAAGAATGAGTTTTTGTTTTTATCTTTTATTAATAAATTTGATGACTGCGAAAATAGGTTGATGGGGTCTATTGATAAGTCATTAAAAGTACTAAAAGCGAGACAAACTATTAGATTTAAGGATTGTGGAATAATTTATACAATTTCATTGGATGATATTTTATATGTTACTAAAGATAGCGTTGAAAGAAAAAGTATAATTAAAACTGATTATTCAGAATTTAGACTTAATAAAACTTTAGGTGAAATAAAAGAAATGCTTAATGATGATTTTATACAAACGCATAGAGCATGTTTAGTAAATAAAAAAAGAGTAGTAGGGTATAACAAACCAAAAAGAATAATAATGTTTGACACAGGAGAGAAGATAGACTTAGTGTCAACAAGATTTGAAGGGGAATTGATATAAAATGGATTTAAAAATAATGGGTGTGTATGCAGTGGGAGGATTTTTTCTTTTTATAGTCATAATTTATGCTTGGCATTTGCTTATGGGAAAAAACGTAAATTTGAAAGACTATAAAGTTTATTTGTCATTAATTATAGGCACTGTTTGTGGCTGTGTTATTAATTTTTATTTGCCTTTTGCATTAAAATTAATTTTAATGGTATTGCTGATGTTTATAATTAATTATTTCTTTTTTTGCAAGAACTCATCAAAGTCATTACTTATAGTAATAGTAACAGAGTTTATGGCTATATTTTCTGAGTTGTTAGTTGCAATAGTAGCATTTTTATTTGTTGGTAATAATGCAGAAAACATATTAAATAGTTTCAATGGTACTTTATTAATTAGTCTTGGAGTTCCAATTTTATTTTTTGTTTTTTTTAAGACGAAAATACCATTTAGATTATATGATTATTTGTATAAAACGTTTAACAATATGAAACAAAGTAATTTAATTATTTATTTTATAGCTACATTAATTTTAATAAGTGTCTTTTTTCTTATGACATATATGGATTTACCTAAAATGGTAGTATTAATATCTAATACAGTTCTAGGGTTTTTCTATGTAATTATTATTTTAAAATTAGCTAATATTCAAGAAAATTATAGAAAAATTAATAGTAAATATGAAACTAGCATTTCTAGTTTAAAGGAATATGAAGATATAATGGACAAGTATAGAATAGCAAATCATGAGAATAAGAATCAACTTTTGACTATAAGGAATATGGTTAAAACAGACGATAAAACGGTTCCTAACTATATTGATAATCTTATAGATAATAAAATAAAAGATAACGAGAATATCTTTTATAAAACGTCAAAAATTCCTGAAGGAGGATTAAGAGCAACAATTTATTCCAAGGTATGTAAAATGGATGAATTAGGTATAAATTATACATTAGATATAGCAAACGATGTAAGGACTGTAGATTTAATTAATTTAGGAGAAAATATAATACTTGATGTTTGTAAAATTATTGGTGTATTTTTGGATAATGCAATAGAGGCAGTAGAGAAACTTGACAAGAAAGAGATTGTTGTAGAATTATTTGTTATGGATAGTTGTTTATGCATCGATATTTCGAATAATTATGATGGTAGTTTAGATATTAATGAAATTGAAGCTACTCGTTATACGACAAAAGGAGATGGGCATGGATATGGATTGTCTTTAGTTAATGATATTTTAAAGTGTGATAAGGCTTTAATAAATGAAAAATCTATAAATCGTGATCGTTTTACTCAAAGGCTAAAAATAAGAACTTTTGATTTTTAATTAGATGAATATACAGGGCATGTTTAGTAAATAAAAAAAGAGTAGTAGGGTATAACAAACCAAAAAGAATAATAATGTTTGACACAGGAGAGAAGATAGACTTAGTGTCAACAAGATTTGAAGGGGAATTGATATAAAATGGATTTAAAAATAATGGGTGTGTATGCAGTGGGAGGATTTTTTCTTTTTATAGTCATAATTTATGCTTGGCATTTGCTTATGGGAAAAAACGTAAATTTGAAAGACTATAAAGTTTATTTGTCATTAATTATAGGCACTGTTTGTGGCTGTGTTATTAATTTTTATTTGCCTTTTGCATTAAAATTAATTTTAATGGTATTGCTGATGTTTATAATTAATTATTTCTTTTTTTGCAAGAACTCATCAAAGTCATTACTTATAGTAATAGTAACAGAGTTTATGGCTATATTTTCTGAGTTGTTAGTTGCAATAGTAGCATTTTTATTTGTTGGTAATAATGCAGAAAACATATTAAATAGTTTCAATGGTACTTTATTAATTAGTCTTGGAGTTCCAATTTTATTTTTTGTTTTTTTTAAGACGAAAATACCATTTAGATTATATGATTATTTGTATAAAACGTTTAACAATATGAAACAAAGTAATTTAATTATTTATTTTATAGCTACATTAATTTTAATAAGTGTCTTTTTTCTTATGACATATATGGATTTACCTAAAATGGTAGTATTAATATCTAATACAGTTCTAGGGTTTTTCTATGTAATTATTATTTTAAAATTAGCTAATATTCAAGAAAATTATAGAAAAATTAATAGTAAATATGAAACTAGCATTTCTAGTTTAAAGGAATATGAAGATATAATGGACAAGTATAGAATAGCAAATCATGAGAATAAGAATCAACTTTTGACTATAAGGAATATGGTTAAAACAGACGATAAAACGGTTCCTAACTATATTGATAATCTTATAGATAATAAAATAAAAGATAACGAGAATATCTTTTATAAAACGTCAAAAATTCCTGAAGGAGGATTAAGAGCAACAATTTATTCCAAGGTATGTAAAATGGATGAATTAGGTATAAATTATACATTAGATATAGCAAACGATGTAAGGACTGTAGATTTAATTAATTTAGGAGAAAATATAATACTTGATGTTTGTAAAATTATTGGTGTATTTTTGGATAATGCAATAGAGGCAGTAGAGAAACTTGACAAGAAAGAGATTGTTGTAGAATTATTTGTTATGGATAGTTGTTTATGCATCGATATTTCGAATAATTATGATGGTAGTTTAGATATTAATGAAATTGAAGCTACTCGTTATACGACAAAAGGAGATGGGCATGGATATGGATTGTCTTTAGTTAATGATATTTTAAAGTGTGATAAGGCTTTAATAAATGAAAAATCTATAAATAAAAACTATTTTGCTCAAATGTTAAAAATTAAGATGTAGATATAATTTTAAGATATATTTAAATAAAATAGACAAGCTTTTGGCTTGTCTATTTTATTTTTTTATTGATTATTTGATTAGACTTTGTGGCGTTTTTTCTTCATCAAGAAAAACTACGAAACAAGCTGTGCTTCCTATACTTGCGAAGAATGAACCAATTGATGCTAATGCTTCGGCAAATAAATTCATATTCATGCGTCCCCTTTCTCTCCGTCTATGTTTAAACTAAGTTAAACCTTAATTTAGAACCGTATGGCTATAGTTCTTATAGTTGTCATACGGTAAGCCAAATAGTTTATAAATAGTTGGGGATACAATAAAGCATTGTAATATTAGTGCCATTGTAAAGCAATTTGAAATAAAATTATTTTGAATTGTGATTGATAACGTTACAAATATAATTGCAACTACTGTGGATAATAGCTTATATGTTTTCCTTCTTTTAGGACTAACTATAGGCCTTTTTTCGGTATCAGCAGGGCTATTTTTATAGATTAATAATACCCCTATTGTACCGAGAATTAATTTCATCCAAATTGGCATACTTATTAAAGTGCATAAATATGGAATTCCTATAAACAGAATGGTTGAGCTAATCAAACAGCTAAGACTTGTAGTAGCGTGTAGCCCAAATGATGGCATTCTAATTATGTTATAAACAATCGTAAAAATTATCAATTCTTTAAGATAACCCAATATAAATGCAATTGCACAAATAACAATGGTTTTTGTAATAGTAAGATATAGACTAGATAGTCCGTACTTAATTTCTTCTAACTTGATTTCATTATATTCGGGACAATGTCTTTTTATTAAGCTAATGGAACTACCTATAACTAATTCTTTCATAAAACCAACCACCTTCTATTTGACGTTTTCATATTATCACTTATATAGGTGGTTAGGTTTGAAAATGTTCTGACTAATTGGAAAATATGTTCCAATAGACAAGGTAATATAACAATTGATAACACTATTTGTCATTTAAACATTATTTTTGACCATTTATGCAGAAAATGGTTATTCGGGTTAAATTTCTAGTAGAATACAGACTGTCACCACACATAAGTGACATCAAAAAATGTCGATATTTGTAGGTTCATTTTTGTTGAAAAACAAGGCTGAACGCGGTATATTGATATTGTAAAGAATTTACTAGAAGGGAGATGTAAGAGTGAGAGGTAAAGTCAAATGGTTTAACAATGAAAAAGGCTTCGGTTTTATCGAATACAATGATCAAGAAGATATTTTTGTTCATTATTCAGCAATTCTTACAGAAGGCTACAAAACACTAGTTGAAGGTCAATATGTTGAGTTTGAATTAGTTAGAACTGACAAGGGACTTCAAGCAAAGAATGTTGTAGAGATTAAAACTGCCCTTGTGTAGTTTTTTTATGCATTTTTCCCATGATATCACATAGTTTTACTATATTAATTTATTATTAAATGTGATATAATGTAAATGGAGGATGATATTATGGAATACAAAATTCGTGGAAAGAAATTTAAAATCACAGAGGATATTAAAAACTATGTGGAAACTAAACTTGGAAAGCTTGATAAGTATTTTGAGACTCCAGAACAATTTGTGGCCACTGTAGTCATTAGACCTGATGGTCCAATGCAAGTAGTTGAAGTAACCATCCCGGCTAAAAGGATGATCTTACGCGCCGAAGAAGCTAATAAAGATCCTTTTGCAGCTATTGATTTAGTTTTAGATAAACTAGAAAGACAGATTAGAAAAAATAAAACTCGTATGAGTAAAAAAGCCAATAAGGATAAAATCGTTGGTTTGGCAATTGATTTTGATATTGAAAAAGAAGAGAAAGATACGACAAAGATTGTTAAACGCAAAGATATAGAATTAAAACCAATGAGTGATGAAGAAGCTATTTTGCAAATGAATTTAATCGATCATGATTTCTTTGTCTTTAGAAATGCGAAGAATGGTGAAATCGAAGTTGTTTATAAACGTAAAGACGGCAACTATGGTTTAATTAAGGAAAAATAAGACTTTTGGTCTTTTTTTCTTTTAAGTACTGTTATTTTTAAGGAATTTTTGATAAAATACTATATAGACATTGAAAGGATGACTAATATGCAATTTTTAAAGAAAATATTTGATCATGAATATAAAGAATTAGAACGTTTTAAAAATATAGCTGATAAGATTGAAGAATTAGATAGTGAAATGAGTGAGCTTTCTGATAAGAAACTTAAGGCAAAAACTAAAGAGTTTCAGGATCGTATAGCCGAAGGAGAAACCGTTGAGGATGTTTTAGTTGAGGCTTTTGCAGTAGCAAGAGAAGCAGCTTATCGTGTTATCGGTGAAAAACCTTATTATGTTCAATTAATTGGTGGTTTGGCTATTCATTACGGTAATATCGCCGAAATGAAAACTGGTGAAGGAAAAACTTTAACTTCAGTACTACCAGCTTATGCTAATGCGCTAACTGGTGATGGAGTACATATTATCACAGTTAATGAATACTTAGCTGGCCGTGATGCTAGTTGGATGGGACAAATCTACGAATTTTTGGGATTGACTGTTGGTATTAATTATCGTGATTATTCGCAAAGTGAAAAAAGAGATGCTTATAATTGTGATATCATGTATTCGACCAATAACGAAATTGGATTTGATTATTTAAGAGACAACATGGTGGTTAAAGCGGAAGAACGTGTTCAACGACCACTTAATTTTGTAATTATTGACGAGGTGGATTCTGTATTAATTGATGAAGCAAGAACACCATTAATTATTTCTGGTGGTAGAATGAAATCTGCCAACTTATATATTCAAGCTGATAAATTTGTTAAAGGTTTAACGGAAAATGAAGGATATATATATGATGAAAAAACTAAAGCAGTTTCTTTAGATGCTGAAGGAATTAAAAAGGCTGAAAGTTATTTCAATTTAAAAAATTTATATGATATTGAACATACTACTTTAGTGCATTTTATTAATCAATCATTACGTGCCAATTATAGTATGAAAAGAGATTTTGATTATGTCGTTCAAGATGGCAAGATTATTATCGTTGACCAATTCACTGGACGTTTAATGCCGGGGAGAAGTTTTTCTGAAGGGTTACACCAAGCAATTGAAGCTAAAGAAGGTGTAGAAATCAATGAGGAGACTAAAACTTTAGCAACTATTACATTCCAAAATTTATTTAGAATGTATAAAAAACTTGCTGGTATGACTGGTACAGCAAAAACTGAAGAAGAAGAATTTAGAGATATTTATAACATGTATGTTATTCAAATTCCAACTAATAAGCCAGTTATTCGTGAAGATTATGGGGATTTAATTTTTGCAACAGCCGAAGGTAAGTTTTCAGCTATTGTTAAAGAGATTAAAGAAAGGCATGCTAAAGGTCAACCAGTATTAGTTGGTACAATTGCGGTTGAAAATAGTGAACTTTTAAGCTCAATGCTAAAAAAAGAACGTATTCCACATGAGGTATTAAACGCTAAAAACAATGCTCGTGAGGCTGAAATTATTGCTAAAGCTGGTGAAAAGGGTGCTGTTACAATCGCCACTAATATGGCTGGACGTGGTACTGACATCAAATTAGGCGAGGGCGTTAAAGAACTTGGTGGGTTATGTGTTTTAGGTACTGAGAGACATGAGTCTAGACGTATTGATAACCAACTTAGAGGACGTTCTGGTCGTCAGGGTGATCCAGGAATGACACAGTTTTGTGTTTCATTTGAGGATGAATTAATGGTTCGTTTTGGAACTGACCGAGCAAAATTAATGCTTCAAAAGATTGGCTTTGATGGAGAGATGAATATTAGAAGTAAATCTTTATCAAAATCAATTGAGTCAGCGCAAAAGAGGGTTGAGGGTAATAACTTTGATACTCGTAAAACTTTATTAGAATATGACGATGTATTAAATAATCAAAGGGGAATTATTTATGATAAGCGTAATCATATATTAGATAGTGAGTCAATCCACCCGGATGTTTTACAAACTTTCTATAATCATATCGAAGCGTTTGTAAAAGATCATGTTAATGAAGATGGAACCTTAACCGGGTTAGATGTTAGTGAAATTTTAGAGTCAGTTAATCAAAATTTATTACATGATCCACTTGAAATTAGAGAGTTAGATGAACTTGATGCTGATAGTTTAACACAAACAATTCATGAAGAAGTTGTTAAAGAATATGAAGAAAAGATAAAAGAAATTCCTGGGGAAATTAGAGACGAATTTGAAAAGGCAGTTTCTCTTAAGGTGATTGATACTCATTGGATGGATCACATTAATGAAATGAGTTTACTCCGTGAAGGTATTCATTTAAGAGGATATGCGCAAGAAAATCCACTCCGTGCTTATACAGCCGAAGGTTATGAAATGTTTGATAATTTACTTGATACAATAGATGTTGACATTACTCGTTTCTTATTGCATGCAGAGGTAAGACAAAATACAGAAAGAGAGCAGGTAATAAAAGGTAAAGCGGTTGAGGATCCAAATAAGGTGAAAAAACAGCAGCCCAAAAGAACTAGTAAGATAGGACGCAATGATCCATGCCCATGTGGTTCGGGTAAAAAGTATAAGAATTGCTGCGGAAAGTAGCATAAAATAAGGGAAAAACGAATTTTTAAAAATTAACAAATTTGTTTTTTGTCAACAAATCAAATAAGATGTGGACAAAATCCATTGAAAATAAAGGATGTCAGCAAAAATAAATTTGTTGACATCTTTTTTTGAGAGGAGATTATATAATGTGTTGGTGTCTATATTATTTAAAAATTATTGATAATGAAAAAAAGTTGAATTTTGATAGAAAATTTGAAGATGGAGAATTAGATTTAATATACGAGTGTAATCAAATTCTAGGTGATTTTAATTCATTTTCTGATTATTATTCAATGTTAGACAGTTCATTGCAAGAATTAAAGGAATATATATTAAAAGTAGAAAATTTTAAATTTAGATTTGCATCTCCCATTATAAAAAAGGGTGTAATTATTGAAATTAATAAAAAGTTTATATGTTTTGCGAGTATGTTTAAAACTTATTTAGATTACTATGAAGTACAGGTAAAACAAATACATGGTAAAGAATCTAGTGAATTACAAGAATTTAAAAGAAAATGTTCTAAAATTTTTGATAAATATTTTGAATATAGATTTTTATATCATTTAAGACATTACTGTGTGCATTACAAATTACCAATTACTAAAGTGTCTCAAAATATAGAAGATAAACATAGGATTTTTTATATTGAGAAAGAAAATCTAAAAAATTGGAAAGGTTGGAAACCAATTATAAAAGAAGATATTCAGAATTTGGATAAAGATGTAGATGTTAAACAATTTATATTAAAAATAGAAAAGATATTAAATGAATTAAATAAGGATATATCCTATTTTAATACCAGTGAAGTTTTAGGTGCAATTAAAATAATGAAAAAATATGTTAGACCGAGTGAAACTCCTTATATAGTAAAAGAAGAAAAAAGTGCTAATGGTCAGCCAAATTTTAAAATAAAAAATATGATAGATGATTATTTTTTAGCAACAAATAATATATTAAAACTAGGCATACTTTCTTGTGCAGTATATAACAAAGAATATGGATTTCAATTCTTTGATCCATTTAATATGATGTTTACAGAAAAAGAAAAAAAGAAATTTGGATTAGAGTAAAAATAACATAATATGATTAGTAAAAAGTGTAGTTAAAAGTTGCTACACTTTTTTGTTGTAAAATAATAATGATCAAAAAGAAAGGGAGATGATAAGATGATCAATATTAGAAAAAGAGGAAATGTATATCAGTATTGTTTTGAAGCAGGAAAAGTAAATGGAAAAAGAAAACAAATTACTAAATCAGGTTTTAAAACTAAAAACGAAGCATATATAGCGGGACAACAAGCCTATGATAAATTCATAAATGGAGAAAAAGTTAATGAATGTGAGATGTTGTATTCTGAATATTTAGATTATTGGATGAAAGAATATTTTGAAGTAAATTATAAATATTCTACAGCAAAAAGATATAGAGAATCTTTTAGTAATATAAAAAAAGAATTAGGTAATTATAAATTATCAAAATTAACACCATATATTCTTAATCAAGCATTATTAAAATTGTATCAAACATCTAACAAGAAAGAGGCATTAAGGAATTATCAGAAAGTAATTAAAAGTTCTTTAAGAGATGCAACGTATTATTTTGGATTTATTAAAAATAATCCAGCAGGTGATTTGCAAATACCTAGAGTATTATCATTTGAATTAAAAAAAACGATGTAGGTCACATTTATACTAATGAAGAAATAGAAATTATCTTGAATAGATTTAAAGATAATAAAGTGTTTATATGTGCATTTTTTACCGCTTGTTACACAGGAATGAGAACAGGAGAGGTATTTGCTTTAACTTGGGATGATATTGATTTAGATAATAGAATTATAAAAATAAATAAAACTGTATATGCCAAAGATAACGAGAAAAAAGGTAGATGGTATTTAGGCACAACTAAAACAGTTGGAAGTTGTAGAGAAGTTTATATTTGTGACACTCTATATTTAGTACTGTGTAATTATAAAAAATTACAAAATAAGTACAAGAAAGAGTATGGAAAGAAGTATAAACAATATGTATTAGAAGAAGAAAGAAATAAGTATGGTAAGTTAATAGAATATAAGGTTGTAGAAAATAATTCTAAACGTAATAGAGTAAAAATGGTATTTACAAGAAAAGATGGCACGTATTCTGGAAAAGATATTGTTAAATATCCATTTAGAATTATTCATCACGAACTAGGAATAAAATGCAGGTTTTATGATTTGAGGGGAAGTTTTGCAACTATTAGTTTAAGAAACGGTTGTGAGATAAAAGATATTGCTGAAGTATTAGGTCATAAGAGAATAGAAACTACAGAAAGATATTATGTTTTAAGTAAAAGTGAAGATAAGAAACAAGTAACTAAATTATTTGAAATTAGTAGAAATTTTAATAATTTTAATGTATAATGGTATAAATAATACCTAACTTGAAAGGAAGATAAATATGATAAATGAAGAATATGAATTTTTCATTGCTGGAAGAGCAAGAAATAAAGAAAATATATTAAAAATATGTGATATTTTTGATAAATATAACATTTCTTATTATTGCTTTCTAAAAAATGAAGATAATTGGGGATATGGAAATAAAAATCAAACACCAGAAGAAAGACAACAAGAGTTTGAATCATTGGGATTAAAAAGTGATATTGTTCTAAATTTATTTAAACAAGATTTAGAAGGTGAAAAGAGATCAAAAAATTTATTACTTGTATTACCAGCCGGTAAAGCAGCTCATATAGAATCAGGAATAGCTTATGGTATGGGCAAAAAATGTTATGCAATAGGTGAATACGAAGCAACAGATACGTTATATAATATTTTTGAAGAAATATTTTGTACAGAAAAAGAGTTAGAAGAATTTTTGAGTAAGTATATCAGATAAAAAATATTATTGATTTTGCACATTTGATATACTATATAAAATATAGTATACTTATATTGGTGAACGGATGTGGAATGTGGACATTGTCCTCAATTTGTCCACAGTAGATAAAATATTTATAGTAAAGATAGTACCAATAATACTAATAATACGGATGTTACCTTGTACCAGTATTAAAGAACATACTGATAACACTATAAATACTAATAATATTGATAATATAGGAAAGTCCACTACATGCGGTAGTGGTAAAAAATATAAACATTGCTGCGGGAAGTAGGTAACTTATGGCACAAAATAATATTGTTTATACTAAAGCTAGAGACTTTATTAGTCGTAATCCAGGGACAATTGCTTGGAGGCTTAGGGCTCATTGTAAAGTGGCTCAAAAGCACATTAATAACGATGAAGAAGTTTTATATGTGTTTGCTGCCCAAAAGGGTGCTAGTGCATGGGATATGATTAGTACACACGTTGTTGTTGTAACTAATAAACGTTTAGTAGTAGCACAAAAGAGGTTGATTTTTGGTTATTTCTATTATAGTATTACACCAGATATGTTTAATGATTTCACAATTAAAATGGGACTTGTTTGGGGAAGAGCTATTATAGATACAGTTAAAGAAACCGTTGTTCTTTCTAATTTGTCTCGCACAGCTTTGCAGGAAATTGAAACAGTGCTTTCTAAGTACACGATGCAAAAGAAACGCGATTATGAAACTGAAGTATCTGAAGAGGAAAGAGCCAAATTACATAGTGAACTTGAGAAAATGTCTAAAGAAGGTGAAAAATAGTCTTTACTATTTCACCTTTTTTCTTGAAATAAGACTTATAATTATATATAATTTATATAGGAGGTAGTAGTATGAAGTATTTACTTAAGACTTTGTTAATATTACTAGTCTTATTATTCTCCTTAAAATTAGTGATTCATATTTTTGATAAAGGCCATCATGTTGATTATTCAATTGGAAATTTTAGCATTGATGAAACTTTAAAAGTAGATAGTTTGGACAAGACTGATAACTATTATTTTAAAATTAGTCACGAAAAATTTAAGATGAATTTCCAAGTATTTAAAGATTATAATAAAAGTGAAAAGGTAATTAGTAAGATTAGGTATTATGATGCTGGCGAATATAAATGTATTTTACCTATTTTTAAAGGTGGCGACATTTTAACTGATATAATGTGTGTTAAGGATGGGAATATTACTTATTATCACGATCTAGACAATGAGAAGGTAGATAAGTTTGCTTTGTCTTTAAAGAAAGATGGATATAATAAAGATGATTATAAGGATAAAAACACTGCTAAAAGATTATCAAATACGCAGACACTTTATGAGAAAAACTTAATTGATAATCATTATTTGGCTATGGAATCTTATAGAGGTCTTACTTTGGTGAATAGTTCTGTTAAAACGGTGAAATTATTTGATAATGATGTTTATAAGAAGCCAGTGAGTATTTTTACTGATAAATATTATATTGTTGCAGATTATAATGAAGAATATACATTTAAGAAATTTTTCGTAGTTAATTTAATTAATGGGAATGTTAAGGAAATTCGCAGTTATAATGAAATTTCTTTTGATTCAGTAATAGAGGGTGTAGTTGGTGACGACGTTTATATTTTCGACAAAGATGCTGAAACTCAGTACAAAATTAGTTTAAAGTATGAAAATGTTGAGAAAATTGCGAGTAAAGATGACATAAAATATTATAATGGCAAATGGACGACGATGACTTTAAATGAGGCACTGGATGGCAAATTATTTGATAATTATTATAGTTCAGATATTGATGGTTATGATAGAGTTAATAAAATTGGTAAGGATGAGGGATTTTATTATCTTTATAAAAAAGAAGACGATAAATATTTAGTTTATCGTGCGGATATTCAAAATCCAAAAATGAAAACATATTTATTTACAACTACTGATTTACAAAGCGTTATATATTTAAATGATTATATTTATTTTAAAAATGGTATGACATTGTACTATTATAGTTCAAATGGGGTGCGCAAGGTAATTGAAAATTCAGAACTTGAGTTTAATACGGATATTTCTTTTGGTGCTTATATAAAATAAGGAGGGACATAATGACAAAGCTTGGATTAGTTTTATCTGGTGGTGGTTCTAAAGGAGCTTATCAGATTGGTGTTTATAGAGCACTTAGGAAACTTGGGAAAAGGCCAGAAATAGTAACAGGAACTTCAATTGGTGCAGTTAACGGTTTGTTAATAGTTCAAGGCGATTTATACAAGGCAGCTAAGCTTTGGAAGAATATGTCTTTTTCGACTGTTTATGATGAAGAATCTTTTCATGTATGTGAAAACCCTGATATAGCGGAAATATATAGCCAATATGTTAAGTCTTTTATTTCAGAAGGCGGAATGGATGTTACTAAGTTGATGGCGATATTTGATCAACTATATGAGCCGCGCAATTTCTTTGATTCACCAATTAATTATGGATTAGTTACATATAATTATTCTCAGAATAAGCCTGTAATGATGACAAAAAAGGATTTAAAACCAGAAACCGTTAAAGACTATGTGGTGGCTTCTGCTTCTTGTTATCCAGCATTTAAACCATATAAAATTGGCGATGAAATTTATATTGATGGTGGCTATTATGATAATTTGCCAATTAATTTAGCAATTGATTTAGGTGCTGAAGAGGTTGTTGCGGTTGATTTAAAGGCTGTTGGTTTTAAACGTGAACCAAAAAAGGATATTCCAATAACGGTTATTGCACCGCGTAATAAGATTGTTTCTTTCTTAGTTTTTGATAAGATGAAATCACGTGAGGCATTACGTTTTGGCTATAATGATACTATGAAGACTTATGGCAAGCTTGATGGTGATAGATTTACTTTTAAAAAAGGGAACTTGGTTCGTAATTACAATAAATATGCGGAGACTTTTGAAAATGAAGTGCATAAAATTATTTCAAATTTAGAGGGCGGTATGCTTGGAAAAATAGCTCAATCTACAATTTTTCAAACTATTGTGAAGAACAAGTTATCTTATCGTAATTTTAATAAGTTAGTTGAAAAAGCTGGAGCTTGTTTTGGCTTTCAAGAAGATGTTGTTTATAATATCAAAACTTATAATAAAGGATTGTTTAATGAACTTTCTGAAATGTTACCGATAAGCCGTGAAGTTATAGTGTCAAAAATTAAGAAGAATGAATTTAAGAAAATTATTGATACTAGACAAATCGTAAGATTCTTTTATGATGCGATTGTTAATAATAGTTTAGAGGGAACTTTTAAGTTTTTACCAATATTTTCTGATGAGTTTTTAATTGCTTTATATATTTATGTAATCAAGGGAAGGCATAATTTTTATTAATTTGGTTTTACATAGGGAGTGCCTAAAACATATGTAATATAGTGTTTTTAGGCATTTTTCTTGTTATTTATTTGCTATGTGTGTTATAATCTTAGAAGGTGATATGAATGAAAAAGACAGTTTTAACGGGCATTAGGCCAACAGGTAATTTACATTTTGGACATTATTTTGGAGCTTGTCAAAACTGGCTAAAACTTCAAGATAATTCAAATTATGATTTTTATTTGGAAATAGCGGATATTCAGGCTTTAACTGATAATTTTGATAATCCAGAGAAAGTGAGAACTAATGTTCGCGAGATAACGATTGATATGCTTTCTATTGGCATCGATCCAGAAAAGATCCATTTGTTTATTCAATCAAAGATACCAGAAATTGCTGAATTAACAGTACTTTATTCAAATTTGGTAACAATGGCAAGATTATATCGTAATCCTACTGTGAAGACAGAAATTGCTCAGAAAAAGGCTTTATTTGGGCATGACGGTGAAAGTGTAACCTATGGTTTTGTAGGTTATCCTGTTTCACAGGCTGCTGATATTACGGCTTTTGATGGCCAGCTTATTCCAGTTGGTGAGGATCAATTGCCTTTAATTGAACAATGCCGCGAAATAGTTCGCAAATTTAATTCTATCTATGGAGATACGTTACGTGAGCCAGAGCCTTTATTATCAGAGACTCCGCGTATTAAAGGTCTTGATGGCGGGGAAAAGATGGGAAAAAGTTTAGGTAATGGTATTTTCCTTGCTGATGACGAGGAAACTATTAAGAAGAAAATTATGGGGGCAGTAACAGACCCTGATAAAATTCATAAGGATGACCCGGCTAACCCAGATGTTTGTATGGTTTTTTATTATCACAAATTAATTGGAAGTAATAATTTAGAAAATATATGTAAGGAATGTAAGAGTGGTAAGCGGGGATGTGTTGGTTGTAAGAAAGAATTGGTAGGTAATATGTTAGACTTTTTAAAACCAATTCATGAAAAAAGGGCCTACTATGAAACACATCCAGAATTCGTTGATGAAATTCTTATCAAAGGAACAAAGAAAGCTCGTAAGAAATCTACTCAGGTTATGAAACAGGTAAAACACGCTATAAAAATTGATTATTTTGAAAATGATTAGTATTTAATATTAATCATTTTTTTTAGCTATTTGGGTATATTTTAATATGAAGAAAAATATTTTAAAAGGTTTTATTATTGGAATTGCCAAAATTATTCCTGGGGTTAGTGGAAGTTTACTTGCGATATCATTAGGCGTTTATGAACGGGTGCTTGAAATTATTGCTAATTTTCGGAATATTACTTGGCGTAAATTTTGCTTTATTTTGTGGTTAGCACTTGGTGCTTTAGTTGGGGTAAGTTTGTTCAGCCGGGGTGTAAAGTGGCTTTTGAATGAATTTTATTTTCCGACTATGTTACTTTTTATTGGCTTAATAATTGGCGGTCTTCCTGAAATATGGCGAGAAATACGGGGGGGAAAGTCTGGCTTTAGAAGAATAGTAATTTTCTGTTTGGCATTGACATTTTCTTACAGTCTGGGATCTTTGGGAACACTTGACACACTTGATTCTGGTAACATTTTTATTTATTTTGGGCTTGGGTTACTTGAGGCTTTTTCTTCTATAGTACCGGGTATAAGTGGAACGGCTATTTATATGTCTTTAGGGTGTTATGACATGCTTTTAGACTTTTTTAGTAATATTTTTAATCCGGTATATTTTAAATTTGGTATTGCCTTCGCTATTGGTATTTTGGTGGGTGTTATTATTTTAGCTAAGTTAATTACATTGTTACTTAAGCATTATAAGGTGGAGACGTATTTTGCTATTTTTGGTTTTATGGCGGCATCTTTGATTATAATGCTTAAAGAATCTTTTACAGGTGTATTTAGTGGAGCCGTCAATGGATTTACTATTTTGTTATTTTTACTTGGCATAGTTGGTTTATTTTTGGGCTATAAAATTACGATTAAAATAAATGATTTATTAGCAAGTGATTAGAATAAACGCATAATATTATATAGAGGTGATAAGATGGAAAAGAAAATACCAGGTGTATTTGCAAACAAGGTTCCGAGAAAAGCTGGAAATAATAAGTCGGTTTTTGATTCAAGTAAAGAAGAGATGGGTCTACTTGATGCTGATGACAGAACTTCTAGAGTAGCTAGTAATGGTAAGACTTCAGGTATAGCTGGTTTAAGTTCTGGTAAAGTGGTTAATAAAAATATTAATCAAAAAATAAATGAGGTATTTAATTCTTCCAACTATATTTATAAAGCTGACGTTGAGCTGACGTTGAAAAGTGGCACTGTAGTTAAACGTGTTGTTGGTAGAAATTCAACACATTTGATTACGATTGAAAACGAATTAATTCCGATTTCTGATGTTATTGATATAAAACGTAAGTAATTTATTGCGAATAAAAAAAGGCTTTTTAAGGCCTTATTTTTATACGCATTCAACGAATGTGTCTTGTAAACATTTTAATGCGCATACGCAGTTTAAGTTCATTGTAAAGAAACTGTTAGTAGCCACATAAGGTATTGTATCTGCTTCAGTTGTATCTGGATTAGCAGCTAGAACACGGAAAGTAGCACAGCATCCATCTACTTTTTCAACTCTAAATACACTTGAGCATGTAACACCAACGGTATCGCAAGTAACATTTTCTTTAGTTGTAGGCATAGCCCATGGTGTTCCATTACCACAGCAGGTATATAACATTATTGGTCTAGTGTTACAACCTACTGTTGATACTGAACAACCTAGGAAACCACGGTCGCAGGTATCTAAACATGATTCAGCGCACTCAGCGTTGTCTTGTAATATGTTGATAACTGTTAGAATTTCAGAAATACATCTGCATTCGTTTGAATTGTTATTATTGTTACACATATAATCCACCCCTTCATTTATTCTCAATATAACATATTCTAAATGTACAAAAGGGTGTAAAGTAAATACCCAGATGTTGAAGAAAATAATATTAAGTTTTATTTATTAATTTTTTTGACATTTCAATTTGTCTATTATCATAAAATTAAATGGGGTGAATATCATGAAAAATGCAATTAATTATTATTACAACTTAATTATTGATGATATTCATCAAAATGACAAGATGTATTATTTTGATTATGGTGGAATTCGTTATGCGCTTGTTACTTATTCTGGTGATGTTAATGCTTTACAGGAAATTTATAATTTACATCTTAATTTGCTTAGAAATGGAATATATGTTCATCAAATTATTTTAAACAAAGACAAACAAATTGTTACACTTATTAATGGTGTTCCTTATGTTTTGATGCAAATAACATATCATGAAGGGGCAATAGATTTTAATAAAATGATAGCGTTTGCTGGGATTGGTGTATTAGATAATCTTGAAATTATAGATATAAAAGGTTATGGTTCAGGGCAAATGGGTTATAATGTAGCGTCAAATAATAATTTTCGTGGTAGAACTAAAGGTGGCAAAAGGTCGGTTAGTAGTTCAATTTTAGAACGAATTGATTGGGGGACTCTTTGGTCTAATAAGAATGATCATTTAGAATACCAAATTAGTCAATTAGGGCAAAAACATCCGTTAATACGAGATAGTTTTAGTTACTTCATTGGCTTGGGGGAAACTAGTATTCAATTGGTCAATACTTTATCTATGGGAAATGTTACTAAAGTTGTTGCTCATAAAAGGATTAGAGATGATGATACGCTTTTTGATTTATATAATCCTTTGAATCTAATTATTGATAGTGAAGTCCGTGATGCCGCTGAATATTTTAAAAATAGTTTTTTTAACGGCAAGGATATTACTGATGAACTTAATTATTTTTTGGTGTATTCTAGTTTAAACGGGACTGAATATTTACTTTTTTTGGCCAGAATGTTATATCCGACGTATTATTTTGATTTATATGAAGATATTATAAGTGGGAATGAAAAGGATGAAGAAATACAAAAAATCATCGAGTTAACCGATGATTATGAAAAACTTCTTAAAAATTTATATAGATATTATAAGACTATATTGCAAATTCCGCCAATTGAATGGTTAGAATAGTTATAAATTATTCAAGGTTGATGTTTGTTATATTAATTACTTCTTTAATGTTTGGGATTTCTTCTTTTAGAGCTGATTCTACGCCTTCTTTTAGGGTAATATCAATAAGCTCGCAGCCTGCGCAGGCCCCCAACATTTTTATATAGACAATATTGTTTTCATATTTTATGAATTCAATATTTCCTCCATCACTAACTAAAAATGGACGCAATTTATCAATTATTTCAATGATTTTTTCTTTTTCTTGATCTTCATTTGTAATTTTTGTCATTATATCACCGAGTTTATTATATAATAGGATAGGGTGGAAAGTAAAGGTTTTTCTTTTGATATTTTTGTGATATAATTACTAGTAGGTTTAGATTTAGAGGTGTTTATATGGCAAAATATGAGAAAGGAAAAATTGTAAGAGGCACAGTAACTTGTATTGAGCCTTATGGGGCTTTTGTATCTTTTGATGAAAGGTATACTGGACTTATTCATATTTCTGAGGTATCACGTGGCTTTGTCAGAAGTATTAGTGACTTTCTAAGTGTAGGTGACCACATTTATGCTGAAGTGTTAGACGTTGATGAAGAGAAATTTCATTTGAAGCTTAGTATTAAAAATGTTCAGTATAAAGTTAATGGAGCACCACGTCGTAGAAAAGTCGTGGAAACTAAGTCTGGCTTTAAGACTTTAGCTTTAAAACTGCCTATCTGGACAGCTGAAAAAATAAAAAGTATTAAAAAAGAAGAAAAGAGTATTGACAAATAATTGTTTAAATGTTATATTTAATTACGTCCAGAGGTAATCGGGCGATTAGCTCAGTTGGTTAGAGCACCTGCCTTACAAGCAGGGGGTCATAGGTTCGAGTCCTATATCGCCCACCATTTTTTTTGCCGGAATAGCTCAACTGGTAGAGCAACTGACTTGTAATCAGTAGGTTGTGGGTTCAAGTCCTATTTCCGGCACCATTTTTTGGAGAGGTAGCGAAGTGGCTAAACGCGGCAGACTGTAAATCTGTTCCTTCGGGTTCGATGGTTCGAATCCATCTCTCTCCACCATTACTGTATTGCCTCGTGGCCAAGCGGTAAGGCACCACACTTTGACTGTGGCATTCGCTAGTTCGAATCTAGCCGAGGCAGCCATTATATTTGTCCTGTTAGCTCAGTCGGTAGAGCATTTGACTTTTAATCAAAGGGTCGTGAGTTCGAATCTCGCACAGGACACCATTTCGTATGTTAAGAAATCCTTTATTTTTTAAGGATTTCTTTTATTAATAATTATTATATATTTTTATAAAAGCAAAAAGATTAGTTAAGTGTATAAGGTGTTGATAACGAATAGAAGAATATATTTTATTGATAAAATATATTGCATATAGGTAATAAAAATAAATTTTTAAACATATATTATTTATGGGTTGATAAAAATCAAAAAATTTGCTAAAATATATTTGCAAATACGTTTTAGATTTGTTTTACATTTAAAAATCTAAAAAAATGCAAAAAAATGTTTATTTTTATGAAAATTATGTTATAATTAATATGTTCTGTTTTTAAGAAACAGAATGTAAGTATGAATTTAGATGCCTGAGTGGCGAAATTGGTAGACGCACAGGACTTAAAATCCTGCGGGAGTCATATCCCGTGCCGGTTCAAGTCCGGCCTTAGGCACCATTTCTTGTTTGGAGAAATACCCAAGTCTGGTTGAAGGGATTGGTCTTGAAAACCAAGAGGTCGGAAACGGCGCGGGGGTTCGAATCCCTCTTTCTCCGCCAATTTTTGTTTATATTTTGTTTTTGGTAATATCGCGGGATGGAGCAGTTTGGTAGCTCGTTGGGCTCATAACCCGAAGGTCGTTGGTTCAAATCCAGCTCCCGCAACCAAAATTTGGTCCCGTGGTGTAGCGGTTATCACGTCTGCCTGTCACGCAGAAGATCGCGAGTTCAATTCTCGTCGGGACCGCCATTTTATTTTGGCTTCGTAGCTCAGTCGGTAGAGCAACGGACTGAAAATCCGTGTGTCGGCAGTTCGATTCTGTCCGAAGCCACCATTAAATTATTCGTTCATTTAGACTTACTAAAGTCTTGCGCCCATAGCTCAATTGGATAGAGCGTTTGACTACGGATCAAAAGGTTATGGGTTCGACTCCTATTGGGCGCGCCATTACGGGAAGTAGTTCAACTTGGTAGAGCACTTGGTTTGGGACCAAGCTGTTGCAGGTTCAAATCCTGTCTTCCCGACCATTTCGTAAAGATAACCGCGGTAGCGGTTTTTTTATGTTCAAAATGGAGTGTGTAGCAAATAATGCAACAGCTTAACCAAACCATCTTGTGCTTTAGTATTTAGTTTAATTTATAATATATTTTTTCTAAATTTTTTTCTTCAATATCAAAACTCGTTCCATGATCATGTATTTGCCCATATCTATATCCATCTTTAAAAACGTTAATTCGAAAACTTACTCTGATGCATCCTTCTTCAATTGCTTTAATAAATGTTTTGAAGTCTTTTAATATATATAATTGGTGTTTAGTGTATCGAAAGAAAACCTCGTTATGCTCAAATTTTCTTTCGGCTTTAACAAATAGTAAATATTTTAATTTTCTATTTACTTTTTCTTCAATCATAGAAAATGACCAAGCACAGTTATTATCAATGATTTTTCCCTCGTTATTAAATACATGTAGGACTATTTGCTCTTTTTTGTAATCAACATGTAACTTAAAGTAATGGTTATTTCCTCCATATACCTTTTTGTTGCTGTAAATAGACATATTGAACACATTTAAATCCTTGTCTTTATAGTATGGATAACTATATAATTCGTGAATTCTTTTTATCTCGTATAGATAGCTATTAGGCGTTGCGCTAAAAAGAGTTATATAAGTATAAAATTTGGAATTAGTTTTGGTTTTTATTTCAATTTCTCCATAATCTGGGATTTCAAAGTTATTTTTTTCAATGCCTAGTGCTTTTTCAAATGTTTTTCCACTGGCGGCTGTTCCTTTAATTTCGCTTTTAATCCATCCCTTTTCTTTTATTTTTTCCGTTTTAATTATTAGTTCTTTTAAGTCGTTCATTGTCGTTTCCTTTCTATAAATTAACTTGTCAAAAATATTTTCTCTTATATATATCTTACAATTTTTGTTTTGTAAATCCTTTTTATTTTGCAAAAAAAATTACTTTTTTTAAATTTTCTATTTTTATTGTACTAAGTATTAATTCTTGATATAATGTTTAAGTTATGTTGAAGAAAATGCAATAAAGGTAGGTGGGATAGTGAAGATTATATCTTGGAATGTAGCTGGGTATCGAGCATGTATTAAAAAAGGTTTTATTGATTTTTTTGAGAATGAGCAGGCTGATGTTTTTTGTTTGCAGGAAGTTAAAGCGACTGAAGTACAAATACCGTACCATCCAGAGGGATATTTTTGTTATTTAAATGAGGCAGATAAAAAAGGGTATTCGGGTACTTTGATTTATACTAAAGTAAGGCCTGAGTCTGTTACGTTTGGAATAGGTATTGATGAACATGACCATGAGGGTCGCGTTATTACGCTTGAATTAAATAATTTTTATTTGGTTAATGTGTATGTACCTAATGCTAAAAGAGGCCTTGAAAGGTTAGACTATCGAGTTAAATGGGAAAAAGATTTTCTTAATTATTTGAAGCAGCTTGAAAGAAATAAACCAGTAGTTGTTTGCGGAGATTTTAATGTAGCGCATCAAGAAATAGATCTTCGCAATCCTAAACAGAATGTTGATAATGCTGGATTTACATATGAAGAGCGCGGGTGTTTTACTAATTTGCTTAATGCTGGTTTTATAGATACATATCGTTATTTTTATCCAAGTAAAGAGGCATATACATGGTGGAGCTATATGTCAGCAGCAAGAGAGCGTAATATAGGCTGGAGAATTGATTATTTTATTGTGTCTAAACCTTTTATTTCTCATGTTGAAGATTCCGTAATTTATAGTGATGTTTTAGGAAGTGATCATTGCCCAATAGGTTTAATTTTGAAGTAATTTGTTTTAGAGCATAAAAAAGAACACCTAAAGATAAAATAATAGTGGGTGATAACACGAAAGTTTATATGAAACCAAGAGTAGAGAAGAAAATTTAATGTATGCGGAGATTTTGCAGGCAAAAATAGTGAAATTACTGCAATCAATTTGTATGTTTATCAGCACCTTAACTTATTTCAAAATTATCCGACTGTTTCTAAAGATTTGAAAGAGATAGCGGAGACAGAAATGTATCATTTAAATTTACTAGGTGAAACAATTAAATTATTAGGTGGTGATCTACAGCTATTAATTGCGTGACGGAGGCTAAAATACCTTGGATAGCCGAAAATGTAAATTATAATGATAATTTAAAAGAAATGATTTTGTATGATATTAATAGTGATTACAAGCAATAACTATTTATAGAGAACATAGTTTGTTAATCAATGATAAATATATAAGGTAGTTGTTAAAAGAAATTATTGCTGATGAAGAAGAACATTTAAAAATATTTAGAGGCATATATGCGCTGATATGTGATAATTAATCATAGATACGCTAGAAAAATTTTCTATTTTATTGATATGTTTATAATGTAAATGTAGTTAGGAGTTGGAGGGCAGGAGGGTGGTTTTGGCTAAATGAAAACAGATGTTTCTTTAGAAAATATGTCCCATAGTATTGCATATTGGTATACGGATTTTTATAATACAAAAAGTAAAGAAATAATTTTTCCAGTAAGGAATAATGAACGCGATTATACATATAAATTACTTAGAATGAAATATAGTGACGCGGATGTTATTGTATCACTAGAAAATAGAATTTATTAGATAAATAGGGATGTATTTATTGAACGTGAAAGAGAATCGTGTATGGTGTTTGTAGAAGATATAAGTGGTAATAAAATAAAACGAAGAACGATAAATGAAATTCAACCTTATTGTCTTTGTGACGAAGATACACCGAAAACAAATGAATACACCGAAAAACTTTTTTCACATAAAATCCCGTTTTCAGTAATTGAATTTACTTTTGGACTTAATAGTGAATTTGAGGAATATGATAATTTTTCTGTTAATAAAGTAGTAGAATTTCTTAAAAGCAAAATTAGAGGATTATCTTATTTGAATTTAGATACAAAAAAAGTTAGAAGTACAGACGTTATTGCTTCAATAAATGCTTCACAGTTATTTATTGTGTTGACAAATAAGGCTGAAAGTTTAAATGATTTATTAAAAGCTTTTTTTAAGTTTCATTTGAGATTTATATCTTTAAATCAAAAGATTATCAAACTAATTTTGAAATGAAAAAAGTATGGAAGTAGACTGTATAAATAGATAGTGTTCATAGTAAATATTATATTTACTATGAACTTTTTTATTTGCAATTGTGGTTATTTTATGTGAGTGTTATTTTCATTATAGTTCTACTTTGAAAATAAACATAAATATGTTAAAATATTAATAGTATAAAAAAGGAGGATATTATGAAAATTTTATTAATTATAATTTTAGCAATTGTTATTTTGATAGTTGTTTTATATAACTATTTAGTAAAACTAAATATAAGATGTAAAAATGCTTGGTCACAAATTGATAATCAATTAAAGAGAAGAGCCGATTTAATTCCAAATTTAGTTGAGGTGACTAAAGGATATGCAGCATATGAAAGCCAAGTGTTAGTAGATGTGGTTAATGCAAGAAACCAAGCTAATTCTATGAGTGATCTTGCTAAGAATACTGAGGAAGTTAGTAATAATTTGAAAAGTTTATTGGCTTTGGGTGAAAATTATCCAGATTTAAAGGCAAATGAAGTTTTCAAAAATTTGCAGATCGAATTAACAGGAACAGAGGATAAGATTGCCTTTGCAAGACAATTTTATAATGATTCTGTGCAACATTACAATACTGCTATAATGGTATTTCCAAATAATATTATGGCAAAGATGATGAAATATAAGGAAAAAGAATATTTTCAAGTTAGTGATAGTGAAAAAGAACTAGTAAAGGTGGAATTATAAAATGATTTTAAGAGATGTACGTAGAAATAAGTTCAAAACTGGATTAATTATTACTTTATTTTTTGTTTTTATTACGCTATTAGTCTATTTTCTTTCTTTATGGTTTTTTGATAATGTTTATATTGCTGCCTTTATCGGATTATCTATTTCATTTATTTCAGCATTTGTATCTTACTACAATTCTGATAAAATGATATTAAGTATTAATAATGCTAGACCAGCAACACGTGAAGAGTTTTTACAATTAAATGTTTCGTTAGAATCTTTATGTATTAGTGCAGGGTTACCAATGCCAAAGCTTTACGTTATGGATACTCCGGCTTTAAATGCATTTGCAACTGGTAGAAATCCTGAACATTCAGTTGTTTGTGTGACAACAGGATTGCTTGACAAACTAGATAAATATGAGATGGAAGGCGTTTTAGCACACGAGTTATCACATATCAAAAATTATGATATTTTAGTATCAACAATAGCTATTGTAATGGTTGGATTTGTTTCAATTTTAGCTGATATTTGTTCTAGAAGTTTAATTTTTGGTAATCGTGATGAGGATAGTAAAGCAGGGGCTGTTTTAATGATAGTTGGTCTTGTATTTATTATTTTATCACCAATTTTTGCGACATTGCTTAAGTTGGCGATATCTCGTAATCGTGAGTATTTAGCAGATGCTAGCGCCGTGGAAATTGCCCGTAATAAGGAAGGGCTTATTAGAGCTTTAGAAAAGTTGGAAACTGAAAATGAGCCAATTCAGGTTAATAAGGCTACAGAATCTTTGTTTATTGTAAACCCATTAAAGGGAAAAGAAAAGGATTCTTTATGGAGTACACATCCAAGTACAGTTAACCGTATCCAAAAGTTACAAAATATTCAATAAGCCTGATGGCTTATTTTAGTATAATGTGAAATTTGTGTGATATACTGGATAAAATGTCGGAAATATGTTATTATTATATAGGAAATGAGGTAGAAATATATGAATGAAAATAAGAGATTGATTATGGTGGGAATTGTTATTGTTGCCGTTGTTGTCATTATTTTATTAATTAGTTTTTGGCCAAAGGCAGATAAAAGCTTTGCTTGTGGAGTAAAAGCCGATGGTGAATATGAAAAATTGGGCAAAGTTAATTATAAACAATATCAATGTCTAGTAAAAGAAGATAGTAAAAATGCTGTAGTTGTATCAGATGATATGACTGATAAGAAAAAGGAAGCATTAAATAGTACAGCAAAAAAAATCGGACATGCTATTTACTATTTAGATAACGAAAAGATTAATTCAGATGATATGAAATCAATTAAAAAAGATTTAAAGTATCAAGATTCTTCATTTAAAAAAGATGTTATTGTTGTAATTGAAAAAGGTAAAGTTGCTACATATAAAGAAGATATTTTAGATAATGCTGATGAATTAAAAACATTCTTATCTGATGCTAAATTAGCTAAATTTGCTTGTAATGCCGCACCGGATAAAGAGTATGAAAATTTAGGTGAATTAGATTATGATGGATATAATTGTTTATATGAAAGTGGTGAACCATTCGCTGTTATTTTAGCACAAACAACATGTAGTTATTGTGTTTCGTATAAACCAATTATTGATGAATATGTAGCTAAGAATAATTTACCTATATATATTATTGAAATTGATCAATTATCTGATGATGAAAGAAATGCTTTACTTTCTTCATTAAGTTATTTTAAGGATAATGAAAGTTGGGGTACTCCTCTTACTTTGGGTATTAAAAATAAAGAGGTTGTTAGTGAAATAAGTGGATATACTGATGACGAAGGAAACCTTGATAATTTCTTTAAAGGATTAGGTTTAAAATAAGTATTGAGTTTTCAATACTTTTTTTGTTATTTATTTCTTTTTATTTAATATGTTTAAATAAGGAGAGTGGTTATGGAATTTTTAAATTATATTATGGAAAGTAAATTGATTTTAATCCCAGCTTTATATATTGTAGGTTATATTATTAAGAATACGGCTTTAATAAGTAATAGATTCATTCCAGTTATTTTATTATTCGTTGGTGTTATTTTGTCTGTATTTATGGGTGGGGATACGATTATCAATAATATCGTACAAGGTATTTTAGTAGCTGGGGCTACAGTCATGGCTAATCAAATGGTTAAACAAAGTACAAGAAAAGAGTGATACTCTTTTTCTTTTTATTTGGGGCGTGTTATAATTAGCATAGGTGATATTATGAAAAGAATTAGAGATTATGGAATTATTATTGGTAATGGAAAAACTGGCAAGCTAAATAAAATTACAGATGTTCCAGGAGTTCGTGTTGGGCACTATACTATTTCAAATGAGAATAATAATACGGGCATTACAGTTATTTTGCCATGTCAGGATAATATATATAAGAATAAAGTAGTTGCTGCTTCTCATGTTATGAATGGATATGGTAAAACTCAAGGTCTTATGCAAATAGACGAGCTTGGTTATATTGAAACACCAATTGCTTTAACTAGTACTTTAAATGTTGGTAAGGTCCATGAAGGATTAGTTGACTATATGATTAATGAATGTTTAAAATCTGGCATTGAAGTTAATTCGATTAATCCGGTTGTTGGTGAATGTAATGATTGGCCCCTCAATAATATTAAAGATAGGGTGTTAGATAATAATGCGGTGGCCGAGGCTATTGCTAGTGCTACTGTAAATTTTGATGAAGGAGATGTCGGCGCTGGAAAAGGGACAAGTTGTTTAGGATTAAAAGGCGGAATAGGGTCAGCTTCTAGATTAACTTTGATTGATGATAAGTTTTATACTATTGGTGTTTTAGTTCAAAGTAATTTTGGCGGGTCAAAAGATTTAATAATTGATGGAAAGCCGGTTGGGGATATTGTTAGTTCTAAGGTTATAGATAATGGTAACGGAAAAGGGTCGATTATGCTGGTTTTAGCAACAGATTTACCTGTGAGTGATAGGCAGCTAAAACGAATTATTAAACGGGTAGAAGTTGGGCTTGCTCGTATTGGTTCCTATATTGATCATGATAGTGGTGATGTTGTAATTGGATTTACTACAGCAAACAGAATTAATAAAGATATTGAAGGTAATTTTCGTTCGCAAAAAGTAGTAGTTGAAGAGAAATTAAACTATGTATTTAGGATGGTGGCTGAGGCTGCTGAAGAAGCAATTTTAAATTCTTTGGCACTGTCTAAAACTTTAGTTGGTTATAATGGTAAAACTAAATTTAGTCTTACGGATGTATACCTGAAAGATTATATGAAAAACAAAAACTATAAGGCTTATATTTGTGGAGTAAAGTCAATTAATCAATTTCCAGATTATCCTGTTGGATGTGAATCAGTGGCATTGCAAATTCTATTAAATTATTATGGGGTTGATGTTAGTGCCGAGGATATAGTTAACGAGTTAAAAAAAGGTGATAGACCACATTATGAAGGTGAAACTTTATATGGTGGAAATCCTGAATTAGAGTTCGTTGGTGATCCTAGAGATATTCATAGTTATGGGGTATATGAGAAACCAATAGCTGATGTAGCTAATAAATTTAAGCCAGGAATAAAAAATATTACGGGAACAGATTTAATAGAATTATTCAAGCTTGTTGATGAAGGCTATCCAATTCAGGTTTGGTCATCAATTAAGCTTTTAAACCCATTTATTTCGCAAAAGTGGATTTATAAGACTACAGGAGAAACAATTGACTGGAAAGCTCAGCTACATTCGGTTGTATTGGTGGGGTATTCAGATGATGTGGTTGTGGTTTCCGATCCTGATGTTGGAGCTATTCGAGAATTTGATAGAGGTAAATTTGAAGAAGTATATAATTACTTTGGAAAAAGAGCTTTGTATTATAATGAGAAAAAGTAAAAAGAACATCTATTTAGATGCTCTTTTGTTTTAATAATGAAAAACGAGCTTTTTTTAGAAAGCTCGAATATCATCATTATGGTGGAGAATAAGGGTTTATTTATTGACTTTAAATAATTTTAAAAATATAGTTTTCTTTTTAATTTCAATCTTTTTAGTTTATTTAAGTTTAAAAAGATTGAATGTGAATTTTTAAAAATTAAGGAAAATAAATTATAAAAGTGATATTATGCTAGAGCTGGTTTATTATGTATAGTACCAATTTTTTTTACAAAACTAGTTTCTTGCTCTTTTTCTTTTTCACCAAATTGTTCGTTTAAAGTTAAAACACTACTTTTATATCTATTATATGCGAAATCATAGTCGCCATTTTCAATAGCCTTAACACAAACATCTACAATATGGTTATATATACACTCGTATATTTCCTCGTTATCATCTAATGCATCAATATTTTCAACTATTATAGGCGCAACTTCATAATATAAAGCAATATCTTCTTTAGAAACAAAATTATCTCTAAACCATCTTAAAACAGTTAATTCATAGCAATTGTTATCAAATCCATTTTGAAAATGTTTCATACAAGCAGATGTTAAATAGCAACTTCCTGAATGGCTATCTTTTTGAGATTTATCGCTATTATGAGTTGTCGCACTGTAACTTTTGTTACTACTGTCTACATTAATATGAGCAGCAGAATGATCTGGTGTGCTTGGATCTTTATCATAAAAGGAAATATGATCTCTTCTTTTTTTTATCAGTACTTATTTTAATTGTAACGCCTTTATCGTTTACATATTCGCCTCTTTCATTTCTTCCTATTATTTTTCCTCCTTTATTAACAGTAATTTTTTATGTAAATTAAATAAATAGTCACTCCATATTTCAATTTGTTCTGCATAAATTCCATCTTCTATAGCATATTTTTCAAGTAAAGGTAATGATCTAAGATGGACATCATTTAATATATTTGAAGATAGTATATTAAAATCTTTATATTCATCATACTTTATTTTTTGTTTAGCAATTAAATCTAGCATTTCTATATATTCTGACTTGTCATCATTATATGGTTGATAATAAATTGCTATAGATAAATTATACAATAATTTTTCAAAAGCTTGTTCTAATTCTTTTGACATATTAATTCTCCTTTCTCACTTATAAATTAAAAGGCGACAAAAATATATAATTTGCCACCAAAAATGAAATAAAAATGTAAGTAAATAAATTGTTTTAGTAGCAAACTTTCTGCTTCCCAATAATTTATAAACTATATTAACACTCTTTGTTATAAATTTCAATGCTTTTATATAATACAATAAAAAAATAAGGGGAGAATATAGTGGTATTTAGAATATTTATATTAGTTGTGATTATTTTATGCTTTTTTATTTATAAATAAAACCCTAACAAGAAAGAAGGTTGATGGAAGAAATATGATTAATAGTCCGAAAACTGCAAAGTCATATCGCAAGGTTAAATTAGATAAGCGTCTATTATCAAAATTACATGAATATAAAGAAACGTGCTATAAGTTTGTTGAATTTAATGATAGTTGGTACATATTTGGGTGTTTGAGCCCACTTGCGACAACGACAGTAGCAAGAAAAAAAGATTACTATTGTAATCTAGCTGGTGTTAAGCAAATAAAAATACACGACTTTAGACATAGCCATGTATCTTTATTACTATCAAAGGGTGTTCCTATTACAGTCATCGCCAAACGACTAGGACACTTTGATATTGAAATGACACTTAATACATATTCACATATGTTACCCGGTGACGAGGACAAAGCAATTGATGTCCTTGAAACCTTAATTTAAAAATAAATTACCTTATAATCACACGAGGGATTTTTAAAGGCTAATTAAGTGCATTTATAATTAAAGCCTTGTAAAACAAGGCTTAATTAACTAATTTGGTGGAGAATAAGGGGTATTTATTGACTTTAAATAATTTTAAAAATATAGTTTTCTTTTTAATTTCAATCTTTTTAGTTTATTTAAGTTTAAAAAAGTTTAATGTGAATTTTTAAAAATTAAGGAAAAAGTGATATAAAAATGATACATCAATTATTTTATATTATATACTCTTTTAGAATTTAAAAATATTTGATGAGATACAGCATCAATATCTTTGTTTTTAATTTTAGCAATTTTTTCAATTATATATTTTAATGACGAGGAATCACATCTACTGTTTTCATCTAAAGGATATGGAGACATTAATGGGGCATCAGTTTCTACTATAATTTTATCAAGTGGTAAAAAACTTATTATTTCATTATATTTATTATCTCTTGTAATAGGCCCGTCAAAGCCAAAATAAAATCCTAATTTCAAAAATTTTTTTGCATATTCTAAATTGCCAGAGTAACAATGCATAATACCTTTCTTATTAACTGGATTGTTTATTAATATATTATATAATTGTTTATGAGCTCTCCGGCAATGAATGACAATGGGTAAATTAAGTTCATTAGCAAGTTTAATATGTTTTATAAAATATTCTTTTTGAAGTTCAATATTTGGAAATTTATAATCAATGCCAGTTTCCCCTATAGCTACAACCTTATCATTCATAATTTTTTTAGTATTATTTAAATCTTCTTTAGCACCAACATTCATAGGATGTAATCCAAGACAGGCAAAAATATTTTTGTATTCGTTTGTATATTGAATCGTTTTCATATTTGATTTATTATTCGTACCTATATTTACAATAATAGTGTTTTCTAGTTTTTTCAATAGGGATTTTCTATCTTTGTCGAATTCTGCCCAATCATAATGTGTGTGTGTATCAAAATATTTCATTATAATCACCATTATTAATATATCACATTTTTTTATAGAAATCATTAAAAATACAATAAATATGTTATAATTCTTATACGAGGAAGTGATTTTATGAAAGTATTAACAATTCAAGAGCCATATGCAACATTTATAATGCAAGGAATGAAAAAAATAGAAACTCGTAGTTGGAAAACAAAATATAGAGGAGAAATATATATACATGCAGGGAAATCTAAAAATTTCTTAAAAAAAATAAAAAATAATAAAGTCTTAAAATTGTTAGAAGGTATAGTTTTAAATTATGGAAACATTATTTGTAGGGCAGAATTGGTTGACTGTATATATATGACAAAAGAATTTATAGACAAAGTTAAGAATGAAAATAATTATGAATATATTCTTGGGGAATATGAGGTTGGTAGATATGCATGGGTTTTAGAAAATGTACAAGAGTTAGAAAAAAAAGTTTTTGCAAAAGGCAAACTTAATATATGGACATACTCTGAATATTCTGATAACGTGGAGCAATTATCGCTATTTGATGAATGAATAATATAATTAATTGTTAAATTTTTCTTGTAAAAATAATTATTATATGTTAATATAATACCAATTTTGGAGACGATATTAATGGAACTAAAACATTTAAAAGATAAAGGAGATATCCAAGAAGGAATTAATGCTTTAACTGCCATTTTTATTGATGAATATCCATATTATAGTGAATGGATTAAAAAGAAAGAGGAAGAATTTAATATATTTGAAAAAGAGATATTGGCATTAATTGATAAAAATATTATTGTAGGATATGCAATGATACATAATTGTACACCGAATTATTTTAAAATAAATGGAATTTATGTATTTCCAGAATTTGAAGGTAATGGATATGCAAGTAATGCAATTATGCAAATGATCGAAGAACAGGCTCTATTTGGTAAGCAATATGCACTAATTCAAACAAGACTTCACAATAATGCGGTTGTACATATGTTTGATAAAATTGGTTTCGATATTTTGGGCCATAATTTTCATCAAATAGAGCAAAAGGATAATTGGGTTGCAATGTTCGACATTAATCAAAAATGTGATTATGATGATATGATAGGAATTGCATATAAAGAATATCCTGGTTTTGAACCTAGGAGTATAGAAGAAATTCAAAATACAAGAGAAAAATATTCTAATTATGATAGAATAAAAAGATTAAAAAAAATACATTAATATATGTATTTTTTTATGATATAAATATGATCTGTAAAATAAAAAAACTTATAAAATAAGGACTTAATTGCAAATTTGGTGGAGAATAAGGAAGAAAATAAAGAATATTAATAAATTTATTTTTTCTTATAAAATAAGCCGAAAATCTCGTTAGCATTTAGTTAAGAAACTTAAATTATTCTCTTGTTGTGAAATTTATAAGGTCACAATAAGGAGGAAATTTAGAATGTCAGTATTTAGAATTAATAAAACCGATAATTATACTGTTATGTCTAATTATCATTTAAGAGATAAGAAATTATCTTATAAAGCCAAAGGATTATTATCATTTATGTTAAGTCTTCCCGATGATTGGGATTATTCAATTAATGGTTTAGTTAGCATTAGTAAAGAAAGTAATAAGGCAATTAGAAATGTTTTAAAGGAATTACAAGATAATAATTATTTATCTATTAATAAAATTAAAAATGAGAAGGGTTTATTTAAATATGAGTATCTAATTTATGAAAAACCAGATACCCCTTTTGTAGATGTGGATAATCTACATGTGGAAAGGGACATACAAATAAATACTAATAAACTAAATACTAATTACAAAGATAAATATGATAAACAAGACAGTTTATTTATAAAGGAACTTATTAATCGGAGATTTATAAATAAAGAAGATTTAGAAATACCTAGATATAAGGCTTTATTTGATGAATTATTGCAGGAGTATAGTTATTATGATTTAATTAAAGTTTGTGGCTATATAGCTGATAAATGGCAAAATAATAGCGGATTAGATGAAAACGGTTTATCTATTTCCAATAAATATAGTTATTTTAAGACTGCGTTGATTAATAATTTAGAAAAGATAAACAATGATATTGACCTTGGGTATGATTAATTATATTAAAAGGATAGCTGATTAATTGGCTATCCTTATTTTTTTTTTATTTAATCATTAAAATTTGTTATTACAAATGCAGGACATATGTGTTTGGTGTCTGACGTTTTTATTTTCGGCTTTCTTTTTATTTTAGCGGGCTTTTCGACACTGTCGAAATATTTGTCGGACCGCTCTTATCCTGTTACAGAATGTTTTAAGAAAATAAAAATATAGTATTTATGGTTTATTTGCAAATCCAAAATTATGTGATATAATGAAATCAATAGGGGTGATATTATGAAAAATAATGAAGTGACTGTATATACAATCGCAGATTTTTTCTTAAGTAAGTCAAGTTTAACTCCAAAGAAGATACAAAAATTGGTTTATTATGCATATGCATGGTTTATTGCGTTGAACAATGATAGCAGCGAAGATATTAATAATGTATTGTTTGCAGAAAGGCCAGAGGCATGGATACACGGTCCAGTTTTCCCTTCATTATATTCTAAGTTTAAATCTTTTAATTGGAATGAAGTTCCTCAAATAAAAGAAAAAATAACTTTTGAGAGTAAAGATTTAAATGGTTTTTTAGATGATGTTTGGGAAATTTTTGGAAAATATACAGCTGATGAATTAGAATATATGACACATCAAGACTTGCCATGGAAGAATGCTAGGATAAATTGCGATGCAAACGAGCCTTGTAATAATAAAATATCATTTAAGGATATATTTATATATTATAATGGGATATAAATCAACTAAACAGATTAAAGTCCCGGAATATGAAGAAGAGAAACGACTTT
Organism: uncultured bacterium; assembly: GCA_959020415.1. Taxonomy (GTDB): domain Bacteria; phylum Bacillota_I; class Bacilli_A; order RF39; family UBA660; genus Coprosoma. Next base: position 52,312 of record CAUERX010000001.1, read on the forward strand.
TAAAAGCAGTAGAACAAAAGCCTGTTGATAATAGAATTGTTTTCTCTTTTTCTTTTTTTCAAAAACATAGTATAAGGCTTGGCGATTTTAATAATTTTTATCCAAATATCAATAGTTCTTTAAAAGCTGTTAGTGATTTTTTTGAAACTATTACTTTAATTTCTAAATATGAGAAAAGTCATTTTTTTTCTCCTGAAACAAAAAAGCAATTTCATTATAATGAATTTACTGATAATGATATAATAGATAAAATTGAAAACATACTTATTAGAGGTTATAATATGCCGCGACAAAAGGTAGATCAATTTGAGCGACTTTTCTTTGAATTTTCTTTTTATGATGGTAAGAGAGTAATTGGTACTAAAATATATGGAAATTTATTTGAAATACTATTTATTGATTGTAATCACATGATTTGTAAGGATAGTAGTCGTAATTTAAAAATGAAAGAAGTATATAAAGTTCCTAGCGCTTTTAAAAAGGAAAATTTAAGTGAAGATGTTGAAGAATATGGAAAAATGGAGTTGATAGAAATGCTAGTGGGAATGGGTCGTTCTGGATTTTACGGAACAATTGAAGAATTTATTAAAGATTTTGATGATTTATTAGAAAAGGTATAGTTTGTCTTTATTAATAGTATTTTTCTTTGATATTATTAAACGGGAAATTTGAACTTAAAACTAAAGGTTTACAAGAAACAATATTAATATTATATTTATTTTTTAATACTATTTTTGAATTTTCAATTATATTGTTCCATTCATTGTTAGTATATTTTATCTCGCCTAGACTACTATTGGCTAGGCTATAGTAATCAGTATTATCACCGCGATAATATTTAAACCACAACATTATAAAATGGGCTATATCTTCGGATAGCCTTTTTTGTTTATATTTTTTCTCATGCTCAAAGAAAATATCTAACTTCTTCTCTCTGGCACCTTCAATGTCTTTATCGTTTTCAGGACATATTTTATTTGTGTACATAATGTCACCTCGCACGCATACGCAGAGTATGCTATTAATTGCGATTATATAGTGATTGTTTCATCTTGTCAAGGACTTTTTCCATACAATGAGTATGGAAAAAGATAAAACTATGCCATTCGTATTGTGTGCTTTATTAGAGGTGTTAAAATATGAAAATAGTGGCTAATGATTATGAAGAAAAAGAAGTAATGAAAATATTAAGAGAATGGTCAGAGAAAAAGCAAGAGGATTTCGGTAAGGAAATTGGTGTAAGTGGTATGACTATTCAAGGTTATGAACGAGGTATTAGGCGATATACTTTTGAAACTTTAATGAAAATTGCTAAAAAATATGGTTATAAAGTAACCATCGAAAAGAAATAATATAAAAAAGATTGTAGAAAGATTATAAAAGGATTATAGAAAGACTATAAATTAGATTGACGATTTAATTTTTAAGGGTTAAAATGTGTATAATAGCTAATCATTTTAGTAAAAGGTGATGGCTATTTTTTTGTTCTCTAATTAGGGAATTTCGGACATTTTAGAAAGGAGGATATTAAAATGTCAAATAACATGATAAAATGTAACATGAAAGGAGGTAAAAATGTCCTATAGGGAAATATTTAAAGTTATTTCAAAAGCATGGTCAAGTGTCGAAGACATCATGGCTATTGCAGGTTGTGGTAGAACGGGAGCTACAACGATTAGAGAAACAGTAATTAAAAATATAAGGAAAGAAAATAAAGAAATTCCTTATTGTAGAAAAAAAGTTGTACCAACAAAAAGAGTTATTGAATTACTTGATTTAGATGTAGATTATATTAAGGATATGGCATTAAAAGAACAAGAATTAGAAAATGCCAAGAGCAACGTTGATTATGCCTGTATATCAAGATAAAAATTCAAAACATTGGTACTACAGAGTATATGCGAATGATAGTTTAGGTAATAGAAAGCAATATCAAAATGGTGGCTTTAAAACTAAAAAGGACGCTCTTGAAGCTGAAAGAAATTTTATAGTTGCTAATAAAGACGGTTATTGTGATATTACATTTGAACAGTTATGGTTAATTTATAAGGAATATATAGAAACAAAATTAAAATATAATTCGATTAGAAGTATTAAAAACCGTATTGAAATACATGCGTTACCTTATTTCAAAGATTATAGGCTGGAAAAAATAACAGTTTCTGTATATGTAAAATGGCAAAAACAAATAGATGAAAAAGGTTATTGTTATAAATATAAAAGCGCAATCCATGGAGCAGTAAGAGCAATGCTAAATTATGCAGTTAGATTTTGTGGTCTTAAAGTTAACATTGCTAGTCAGGTTGGGAATTTTTCTAAACGTGATGAAATACTAAAAGAATATAATATTTGGTCTTATGAAGAATTTAAACAATTTATTAGTGTCATTGATAATGATATGTATAAATTATTCTTTGAGGTTTTATATTTTACTGGAATAAGACAAGGTGAGTGTCTAGCACTTACTTGGAATGATTTACAAGATAACCATTTAATTATTAATAAAACATTAACAAGAAAAAAGGAAAATGGTAAAAATATGGTAAATAGTCCAAAAACAGCAAAATCTAATCGCAAAGTAAAGATAGATAAAAAATTGTTAGATAGTTTTAAAAAGTTCAAAGAAAAATGCCATAAATTTGTAGAATTTGATGATAGTTGGTACATATTTGGATGTTTAAAGCCGCTTGTTACAACCACAGTAGCACGAAAAAAAGATAAGTATTGTGCATTAGCAAATGTTAAGAAAATAAAAATACACGACTTTAGGCATAGTCATGTATCTTTGTTATTATCACAGGGCGTTCCTATCACAGTCATCGCCAAACGACTATGACACTCTGATATAGAAATGACACTCAATACTTATTCACATTTATTACCGGGTGATGAGGACAAAGCTATAAATGTTCTCAATAACTTGGAATAAAAAATAAAGCCTCTTAAAATCACATAAGGGATTTTTAAGAAATATAATGAGTGATTATATAATTAACCCCTTGAAAAACAAGGGTAATTAACAATAATGGTGGAGAATAAGGGACAAAGTATTATGTTTCGATATAATTCGTTTCCTTGATTTTAAAGGCATTTTGTTAATTATATAAATGTTTAAATACTGAAGAAAGATGTTTATTTCTGAATTTTTAAGAACTCTTTAAGGAGGAGAAAATTAGAAATGTCAGTATTTAGAATTGAAAAAAACAAAAATTATACAGTGATGTCAAATCATCACTTAAAAGATAAAAATTTAAGTCTTAAAGCAAAGGGTTTATTATCATTTATGTTAAGTTTACCAGATGACTGGGACTATTCAATGAATGGGTTAGTAGCAGTAAATAAAGAAAATATTAGTGCTATAAGAACAGCTTTGCACGAATTAGAAGAAAATAATTATTTAAAAAGAATAAGACAACAAAAGGAAAATGGTAAATTTGTATATGAATATATTATTTATGAAGAGCCACCGTATATAGATTTTCTGCATACGGTAAATCCGTATACGGAAAATCATACACAAATAAATACTAATATACAAAATACGGATAACAAAGATAAATATGATAAACAAGAATTTCCAATAATAAAAGAATTAATAAATAGAAATTTTATAGATAAGAATGATTTAGATATTCCAAAATATTATGATTTATTAAACGAATTATTAGAAGAATATGATTATTATGATGTAGTTAAAGTTTGTGGGTATATTGCTGATAAATGGAAAGATAATAATGGTTTTGATGAGAATGGGTTACCTATTGAAAATAAGTATGGTTATTTTAAAGCCTCATTAATTAATAATTTGGAGAAAATTAATAACTATGTTGAATTAGATTATGAGGACTTGTCTATATGAGTTATGCTATATTTAGAGTACAGGCCATTAATACTGTGAGAGATTTATCACAAATAGGTATTCATAATCAGAGAAAAAAACAAGCATATAAAAGTAACCCAGATATTGATATTAGTAAATCAAAAGACAATATAACTTTGGTGGCTTGTGAGGATAAGTATTTGCAGGCTTTTGATAGAATGACTAAAGAATATAAAATGCAACACGAAGAAAGAATGAAAACAATGCGAGAAGATCGAAAGAAAAGTTATCATAAAATGTTAGATAGTTCAAATAGTGTGGTTGCTGATGAATTTCTTTTTACAGCAACCTCTCGCTTTTTTAAGGGAATGAGTAAATCTGAAATTATGAAGTGGGCTGATGGTTGTATGGACTTTGTTTATAATGAGTTAGGTTATAAAAAGGAACAAGTCTTACATTCAGTAATTCATATGGATGAAAAAACACCACACATTCATTGTGTGGTTGTTCCTTTAATTAAAAAATATGATAAAAGATGTAAGAAAGAAAAATATACTATATCTAAAAAGGCTTATATCAAAAATAACGAGCATTTAAGCGAGCTTCAAGATAGGTACTGTAAATTACTCAATGATAGAGGTTTCGCCCTAGAAAGGGGCATAAAAGGCAGTAAAAATGTTAATATGAATGTTAAGCTATTCAGGCAAGTTACTAAAAAATTAAATAATGAAATTAGTAGAGATAATATTGAGCTAGCTAAAGAGTTAAATGATTTAGATAATAAGATGAAATCATCGAAAGAATTAGTTATTAATAAAGAGTATGTCAAAGTTAAAAAAGATACTTTTGATAGTATGAATATAGTTATTGATAAGTCTAAAGAAATTATAAATAAAGCACCTGTTTTAGATAATTTAATGGATGTAGCGAATGAATGTGTTAATGGTTACAAAGAATTAGAAAAAGAAAATAAAAAATTAACTAAAAAAGTTAATAATTTGCAATATAAAAATAATGAACTTAAAGAAGAAAATAGAAACCTTAAAAACTATATTTATAATTTATTACAAGGTTTTAAAAAATGGTTTAATAAAATACTTCATTTAGGAGCAGAACAAGATAAAGAACAAGTTGTTGAAGAAATTAATGATTATTATGATAGTGGTTTTTATGATAAATATGATTTAGAAGATATTACTCATAATACAACAAAAGAAAAGGAGATAGAAAAAAACATTTATGATGACTATGATATACCTAGTTTATAATTGAAAATAAAGGAAAAATATGGTAAAATATATTTAGATTTATGCAGTATTAAAATTTATGATTTTAATACTGCTGTTTTTAGAAATGATATAATGAAAAACTATTTAAACAATAAAAAAACAAATGAATTTCCAATTACCAGTTTTAATTATTTTTTTAGTAATTGCAGTCTTAGTATTTATATTGTTTTACGGAGGTAAAGAATGGCTAACGGTGTTTGTAAAATAAAAAAAATAAGTCCTAAAATATGTATGTTATTATTTTTGCTATTTTTATTATTTATATGTTGTATGTTAATTACAATAGATTATAACAATAGTTTATCAAGGATGGGGTTAAGAGTAGATAATTTTAATTGGGAATTAATTAGTATTTTGGTAAATGCTTTAGTGTTATTGTTGGTTTTTATTTTAACGTATTTGTTAATTGATATTTATAATGTTGAAAAAAATAAAAATAAGAGGAATATAGTAAAACAATTATTAAAAAATGATTATGAAGCGTGTTTACGTTATTTGGATATCCTTTTAGATAAAGAACAGTTGGTTTATATTTGTAATAAAGTTGATAAAGATAAATTGTTGTGGGAAAACAAGGCATTATTAGAATATGTTGAAAAAACTTTTAACAATGAAAAAATGATAGTTGACTATGCTTCACAGGGTGTTGTTGATAGTGAATTGTTTGAAAATTATAATCGTGTTAAAAACACATATAAAGATTTTTTTGTAGGTTTGGTTTGTTTTAGCGATATTGATGAAAGAATTAGCGGTGAATTTGATAATTGGAATAGCCAGTTAAAGAAGGATATAAAAAAAATATTGGATGAATTATAAATAAATATATTACAAAATTATAATGTTAGGGAGTGAGATAATGGATTTATTAGATAAGGATAAATTTTATAAAGTTTTAACAGAACCTACTATGGAAAATTTTAGATTTTTGTTACAAAATCATACAGGAGAAGAAGATTATTTAGATTTTAAAGCGGACTGGGAAAGTAATGAGAAAATTGCGAAACATTTGTTGGCTTTAGCTAATTCTGGAGGTGGGTGTATAGTTTTTGGTGTTAAGCAGGAACTTGATGGAACATTTACCATAAAGGGGCTTTCAAGTTTAAATGATCCGTCTAAATTAAAAGAGGGAATAAAAGGTAAAATTCCTAATACTTTAAAATATCATATCAAAGATTTTGAGTATAAGTCTGCTGAATATGCTGCTATGAAAAACAAAAAATTTCAATTATTAATTGTAGAGGATGATCCAAAAAATTTGCCATTTGTATGTTGCAGTAATGGCAAAGATATAAAAGATGGTGCTATATATGTTAGAGATCATACAGAAAGTGTTTTGGCTAACAGTTATCAAATAGATGAAATTATTAATAGGAAATTGAATGCTAAAAAAATACCTAAAGATAGAAATATGGATTTAGATGAGCACCTTAAGCAATTAAAAATTTTATATAATGAATTAACTTATGTTGAAAGAAATGGTGGACTTATATTTAATTTTGGAGCTATAATGAAAAATATTATTGGAAATGGTATGGTTGTTAAAAAAGAAATGTATCCAAAAGAAGATTATGAAGATTTTATTGTAAGAGTTTTAAATTCCAAGAAAAAAAGAATAGAAGAAGAATTGGATATTTAATTATAGTAACACACTACGCTATTGGCAGAGCCAATAGCGATTTTCCTAGCGTAAACAATGTAAGTAATTGGTTTAGCTCTAATGAGCTAAACCTTTTTAATATAAGTTTTCATTGATTTGATTAAATGGAACTGGAGAACTTAATATTAGTGGTTTGTCAGAAATAATAGATATGTTATATTTTTCCTTTAATATAATTTTAGAGTTTTCTATAATTTTATTCCATTCCTGATTAGTGTAACAATTATCGGCTGTACTGCTGTTAGCCATTCCTAGATAATCTGTGTTATCTTCTCTGTAATATTTTAGCCATAACATTGCATAATGAGCTATATCTTCGGAAATTCTAACTGCTTTATATGCGTTATATCTGTCATACATTAAATCTAGTTTTTTTAATTTTTCTCCAGCAATGTCTTTGCCATCATCTTCTGTTAATTCATTGTAATACATTATTTCCCTCCTCTCATCTTTCACTTATAGTGGAAGTATTGTAAAAATTATCTCATATTCATTATACAATTGTCAAGACTATGAGTGGTATCACTTTTGGTGATATATGGGAGGTTAATGAGTATGAGGGCAGAAATAACAAAATTAGAGCCAAAAGATATTTTATTATTGATAAGAGAATGGGATGAGGAAACCCAAGAAGAGTTTGCAAAATCAGTTCATAGGAGTTATTCATCAATTACTAAAATGGAAACAGGGGATAGAAATATTTATTTGCATACTTTTCTTGAATGGTGTAAGTTAAAAGGGATTAAAGTAACTATGGAGAAAATAAAAAGATAACGGGTTCAGTAATTTATTCGTTATCTTTTTTATTTAATTCTAAATTAGAATATGTTATATAGGTTGGTTTTGATTTATTATCGTGTAAGGTGCTTCTTTCTATTAACGTATCGAATTTAGGATATTTACTTTTGTCGAATTTTTCTAAATTAGGTTTCATTAAACGAGATACTTCTTTTAATTGTTCTAGTATTTCTTCCATTGTAATTTGATTATTATAAAATTCGGGGTGTTCTATTCTATCAATTAAATCAACATATATATTTTTGCATTCTAAAGCATTCCTTCTTCTTTTATCAATATCATCTAAAACATCAGAATAAAACTTTTGATAACTTTCTATTGCCTTGCGATAATCTTCGGTAGATCGTTTTTCCTCCCTGTTTCTTCCCCAGTTTATATCTATATCACTATAACCAGCTAATTCCATAAGTTTTACTAAACTTAAGTCTAATACTTCGGCTATTCCTTTTAAATATAAAACATTTGGTTTTTGCCTTTTACCAGCTTCAATTCTTGATACTTCAGCGCTATCCATATTTGCAAGTTTAGCTAATTGTCTTTGTGATATACCTTTACTCTCACGAGCTGTTGAAATTAATTGACCTAATTCAGTTTGATTTTTAGCCATAATAAACACCTCTTTTTCACTTGCTGTTGATAGTTTATCACAAAATGATGTAAAAATCAATATTTTTTTCAAAAAAGTGTTGACAATTACATCAATAGAGTATATACTATTTTGCAAATGATGTAATTTACATCACTAGAAAGGAGGGAAAAATACTGAATAAAGTACAACACTTGATACCTGACAAAGTCTGGAAAGACAAAAGGGTAAAGTCAGAAGGTAAACTGATATATAGTTATCTATATACCAAGTCCAATGGTAGATTACTCACAAACTTAAATGTCGGGGAGTTACAACAAGTAGTTCAAATAAGTAATCAAGGGCTTAAAAGAAATCTTGAAAAACTGGAACAAACCAAATATCTATTCTACAAAGAATATGATACAGGGATGTATACCATACATTTACTAAAATAGTTAAAACATTTAGTAATATTAGGTACAGTAAGATGAAAGGCTTATGTTAGTACCTTTTCTATAAAACATATAGAATAAAATTTCTAAAACATCAAAGGGAATAACAATTATTCCCTTATAGGGGTACTCTGCCTTTTTGATAAAGTATACAATTTTGTAATCACTCGTGATAAAATGAATATCGGAAAGGAGGATAGATATGTCTTATAGTGAATTGTTTAAAATATTATTAAAACCGTGGGCTAGTGTAAATGAAATAATGAGTATTGCTAACTGTGGCAAAGATAGTGCTACTCAAATAAGAGATAATATTATAGCTCAAATAAAAAAAGAAAATAAGGAAATTCCTTATAGTAAAAAAATTGTAGTACCAACAGAAAAAGTTATTGAATATCTAAATCTTGATGTTGATGATATTAAGAATATGGCTTTCAGCGAACAAGAATTTATGAATTGTAGGACAAATGTAAATGCCAGTTTATCAAAATAAAAAAACAAAACAATGGAAGTTTAGAACTTATGCCGAAGATTTTTACGGGCAAAGAAAACAATTTCAAAAAAGTGGTTTTAGGACAAAAAAAGAAGCTATACAAGCTGAAATGGAGTTTAAAAATAAATATAGTAATGGTTGTGTAATATGACTTTTGGCGAATTATGGGAAATATATGAAAAACATATTGAATTAAAATTGAAATATAACTCATATAGAACGATAAAAACTAGAGTTGAAAAACATATATTACCATATTTTAAAGATTATAAACTTGAAATGATTAATGCTGCTATATATACAAGATGGCAAAAGTTAATGGAAGATAAAGGTTATAGTTATAAGTATAAAAGTTCAATGCACGGTACAATAAGAACTATGTTAAATTATGCTATTAAATTCTATGGTTTGGAAACAAACATTGCAAGTAAGGTTGGAAACTTTTCTAAAAGAAATGAAATTCCGAAACAACCAGATGTTTGGTCTTATGAAGAATTTAAAAAATTTATTGATGTAGTTGATAATGATATGTATAAATTATTCTTTGAAACACTTTATTACACAGGAATAAGAAAAGGCGAATGTTTAGCGCTTACCTGGAATGATTTACAAGGAAAATATTTATATATTAATAAAACTATGACTAGGCAAAAAATAGATGGTGTAAATCAGGTTAATAGTCCAAAAACAACCACATCACATAGAAAAGTAAAAATCACAGAAAATTTGTTATTAAAATTAAATGCTTATAAAGAAAGATGTCATAAGTTTGTAGGGTTTGAAAATAGTTGGTACATATTTGGTTGTTTGAAACCACTTTCTACGACAACAGTAGCGAGAAAGAAAGATTTATATTGTGAAAAAGCTGGAGTTAAGAAAATAAAAATACACGACTTTAGGCATAGTCATGTATCTTTGTTATTATCAAAGAATGTTCCTATAACAGTTATTGCGGACCGATTAGGACATTCCGATAAGGAAATCACCCTTAATACTTATTCACATATGTTACCAGGCGACGAAAATAAAGCAGTTGACGCACTGGAAAATTTAGAATAAAAAAACCAAGTTCTTAAAAATAAGAATATTTTAAGTATTTAAACTAGTGATTATATAATTAAACCCTTGATAAACAAGGGACAATTAACAAATATGGTGGAGAATAAGGGATTCGAACCCTTGACCCCCTGCGTGCAAAGCAGGTACTCTAGCCAACTGAGCTAATTCCCCAAAAATTGAGACTGCTTATAAATTATAACATGTTATTTAGAAAAAATCAATATATTTGTGAAAAAAAGTTATATTACTATATTATACATCATTAAAAAATATATTACTGAATTTGTTATTTTATGGGTTACCATACTTTTGATAAATTGTTCTTCGACATAAATTATATTGTAGATGCAGATTAGGAGGAATACAGTGACAACAATCCAAGTAATTTTATCAACAGTTGGTGGCTTTTTAGGTCAGTTTTTTGGTGGCTTTGATATGCTGATGATGACACTTGTATCTTTTGTAATAATGGATTATTTAACAGGTGTAATGCAGGCAATAGTGCATCATAAATTATGCAGTAAGGTTGGCTTTAAGGGAATATTTAAAAAGATATTGATTTTTTTTATAGTAGGAATTGCGGTAAGTTTGGATGAGACGTTTGGAACAACTAATTTAAGATATATTGCAATAGTATTTTACATAGTAAATGAGGGAATTTCAGTAATTGAAAACGCAATAGACTTAGGATTACCAATTCCCGACAAAATAAAAGCTGTTTTGGATAAATTAAATGAAGAAAAGGTGGAAAGTGGTTAACTACTTTTTTTTTAGTATCAATATATATGTACTTTGTGCTATAATTTAAATAGGTGGTTTGATGATTAAGACAAATGATTTGACAAAATACTATGATAATATATTAGGTATTAAAAATATTTCATTGGAAATTAAAAAGGGTGAAATTTTTGGCTTACTGGGTCCTAATGGTGCTGGGAAGAGTACATTCATTAATTGTGTTATGCAGATGATAAATAGAACTTCAGGATCAATTTTTATAAATGGTAAAGAAATTTTACCACGTGATTGTAAATATAAACTTGAAATTGGGTATTTGCCAAGTGAGATTCATTTATATGATGATTTAAAGGTTAAAGATATGATTCAATATTCGGCTGAATTTTACGAAGGAGATTTAACAGAACGAATTAAATATTTAGTAGAGAAGTTAAAGGTTCCTGTAGAAAAGAAAATTGAGGATTTATCATATGGTAATTTAAAAAAAGTGGGAATTGTTTTAGCTATGATGCATAGTCCAGCAGTTTTGATTTTAGATGAGCCAACTAGTGGACTTGATCCATTAGTTACAGAAGATTTTTTTAAATTATTGGAGGAGGAGAGAAAAAAGGGAACGACGATATTATTTTCAACTCATATTTTAAGTGAAGTAAAAAAACTTTGTGATCGAATTGGCATTATAAAAAACGGAGAGCTTGTAAAAATTTCAGATGTTAGTAGTTTGGTTGATGATAGTTTTAATATTGTAACAGTGGTTGGTGCTGAATATAAAAAGATGAGGCTGCCAATTAAGGATATTGTAATTAAGGAAGAAAATAAAAAATCGATAAAATTTATTTATAAAGGAAATATAAATGATTTGATACAAGTTTTATCGGCGGTTAAAATTGAACATTTAACAGTTGAAGAACCAGATATTGAAGATATATTTATGACTTATTATAGATAGGGGGTATAATATGTTTAAAAGAGAAATGAAAGTTAATTTTAAAAGCTTTTTAATCTGGGGTATATCGTTAAGTCTTTTACTTGTTTTGATTTTTGCAATTTATCCATCCATTTCAGATAAAATTGAATTTGATGATATGATGAAGAACTTTCCTCCAGAGTTACTTAAAAGTTTTAACTTTGATGTGGTTAGTATTTCTACTGTTTTTGGTTGGTATGCAAGCGAAGGATTTACAATTGTATCATTGATTGTGGCAATGTATGCTGCAGTATTAGGAGCATCTATTATTTTGAAAGAGGAAAGCGATAAAACCATTGAGTTTTTATATTCTAAACCAGTTTCTAGAGGTAAAATTTTATTATCAAAACTTTCATCTGGTGGTTTATATGTTGTTTTTCTTAATATACTTATTATGGTGATTACGGGAATTGGTTTTGTTTTGAGTGATGATATGCATACAGTCAAATGGTTATTATTAACGTTGTCACCAATATTAATTGGGTTAGGCGCTTTTGTTATTTCTGCGTTTGTTTCGTTATTTTTTAAGAAAACAAGAAAGGCTATGGGTGTTGCACTCGGAATAATTATGGGCATGTATGTAGTTAATATGATTGCTAAAATGTCGGATAATGTAGAATTTCTAAAGTATTTTACCCCATTTGGATACATAGATTCTGCAGATATTGTTACTAATGGAGCTTTGCCTTTGTGTAGTATTGTTGTTGTTATAATAATAATTGTATTTGTGTGGGGATTATGGTTTAGATATGAACGAAAAGAATTTTTATAATGATGATAGGCTAGTAAATAGAGAAGATAATGTACCATTAATATTAATTGGTGGAGCATCAGTGGTAGGGAAAACGACAATGGTTAGAAAATTGTTGAAAATATATCCCTACTATTCTCTTTCAATAGATGATTTAAAATATATGATTAGAAAATCAGGTTATATTGAAAAGCAGCTGTCTTCTCGAGATTTTTACTATCCGAAAACATGGATGGATAAGGTTAGAAAAAGAGACTTTGAATTATGGCAATGGACAAAAGAATATATAAGTTCATCGTTAAGCCATAATTTACCATTGATTGTTGAAGGTGGATTATGGGCGGATTATGTTAACGAAAGTATTAATGACTTTGTAAGTATTAATAACAAAGTAAAGATTGTCACTTTATTTATAGTTGATAGTACAGATGATAATGAGGTCAGAGAAAGGCTTTTGAATTTGAAGAAATCCAATCCATATAAGTGGCTTAACAAATATGATAAGCAGCAAATTTCTTTATATGTAAAATGCAATAAGCTTAGAACAGATAATATTGTTCAGTTAGCTAATAATTATAATTATTTAGTTTATGATATTAATGATTATGAATCTATGGATAAAATGCAGGAAGTTATTATTAATGATATAAGAGCTTTAATTGATAATTAAGGTTATTAAAAATATTATAGGAGGATATGATGAATAGGCAAAATAGTTAATTTTTCTAGGCATCATAAATATTTGATTATGGAAACACCAAAAGAAGAAATTTTAGAATTTATGAAAACTAGACCAGGAACGGTTGGGATAATTGGATATGGTTCTGGAGTAAATCCCCAGGCTGGCCAAGAAGGACGTAAGCCACAGATTGATTTGATTGTGGTTGTTGATGATTTGAAAAAATGGCATAGGGATAATATTAAAAAGAATCCTCGTGATTACTCTTTTTCAGGTCGATTATTTTTTGGACATGCTCCTTTATCTTGGCTAAAGGCTGGTGGGAAAATATGCTATATGACATATATTCCATTTAATGGTCGTAAATACAAGCTAGGAACTATTGAAAAAACAGATTTTTTAAATGATTTAAGGAATTGGGAAACCTTTTATATGGCTGGAAGAATGCAAAAGCCGATATTGATTGTTCAAGATACTGAAGATATTGTAAAAGCAATTGAATATAATCGATATGCAGGAATAATGGCTGCCAAAATGATTGAGGGTGCGGGAGAAGTTTTACTTAAAGATTTTTATATTACTTTGGCTTCTTTATCTTATATTGGTGATACACGTATGGGAATTGCTGAAAATCCAGATAAAGTTAAAAATATTGTTAATGGTAGAATTGATTTTTATGATGAATATTATGGCGCTAATTTAGTTTTAGATGGTGATAAGGTTGTCATTGAAGATAATATAAAAATAGACACTTTGCCGGATGAATTAGGTGATTATTTAGCGCAGCACAAGGATGTGAATACATCAGTGAGTGTTAAACAATTTTTAATTGAAAAGAATAAAAGCCAGAGTTTAGCACAAACAGTTAAAGGATTATTTACAACAGGGCCAATTAAGTCAGTTAAATATGTTGGTGAGAAGCTTAAACGTAAAAAGAAAAAGTAGTTATGTTTTTTGACATTACTATTTAAATTTGTTATAATCAGTGACATAGTTAGGTGATGGAAGATGAAAATTAAATCAGTTGAGTTAGCAATTTCAGCAGTTAGACGTAGTCAATATCCAACAGATGATTTATCAGAATTTTTACTTATCGGAAGATCTAATGTTGGGAAAAGTAGTTTTATAAATACGCTTGTTAATCGTAAGAATTATGCGCGTACTTCAGGAAGACCTGGTAAGACCCAAACAATTAATTTTTATAGGGTTAATGATGAATTTTATTTAGTTGATGCTCCAGGGTATGGTTATGCGCAAGTGGGAAAAACTAAAAGAAAGAAATTCGGATTAATGATTGAAGATTATATTGTTAATCGTAAAAATTTAAAGCAAGTATTTTTACTTATTGATTTTAGGCACCGTCCAACTAACGATGATATTATGATGTATAATTATTTGAAGTATTATAAAATACCTGTGACAATTGTTGCAACTAAATGTGATAAAATTGGTATTACGTTACAACAAAAACAGCGAAATTCCATTTTAGATGATTTAGATTTAGTTGTTGGCGATGATTTTGTAATGTTTTCAAATGTAACTAAAGTTGGTAAAGAAGAAGTTCTGAAAAAGATAGAAATTACTTCTTAACTTTGTTGCAATTCATAGTTACTTTCATACACTATTTTAGGTGATAAGATGAAGGTAGTTATGGATGAGAGTATGGTTATATTGTTTTTGAATAAATCTTATATTGAAAGTTTAGATTTTGGCGATAAAGAAAGTACTCAAAAATATTTAAAACAGCTTTTATTGAAGTTAAGAAATAATTATGATTTAGAATTTAGTGGTTATTATGACATGACTTTGTATATTGATAAGAATTATGGAGTTATTGTTGAAGCAAAGAAAGAGGAACTAGAATACTTAGATTACTTTAGTAATCAAATAGAAATGAATACAAAAGTAGTCGAAGATTCTTTTTTATATGAAATTACTGATATTGATGATTTTTTGTCTTCAAAATTTATAATATATCATTTAAGAGATAAAATATATATAGGCATTAAAGAAGAAATTTCAAATATTGAAATGGGATTAATGTTAGAGAAAGCTTGTCATATTATTTATGGTGAAGCGGCAATGGAAATAATTAGAAGAGCAAAGGTAGTGAGGTGATATTATGCGTAAACCAGTGGTGGCTTTAGTTGGAAGACCAAATGTTGGTAAGAGTACTATTTTTAATCGTATGGTTGGTAGTAAAATAGCAATTATCGAGGATACTCCTGGGGTAACTCGTGATCGTATTTATGGTACTGTTAATTATCGTGATTATAGTTTTCACTTGATTGATACCGGTGGTATTGATATAACAGAGACTAAATTTAATGACGAAATTAAAGGACAAGCTGAACTAGCAATTGACGAAGCAGATATTGTTGTATTTGTTGTCGATGGAAAAGAAGGCTTAACGGCTAATGATTATGTGGTTCGTGATATCTTAATGCGAAGTGGCAAAGATATTATTGTAGCAATAAACAAGGCTGATACTAAAGCTTTTAAAGAACATAGGTATGATTTTTATGAACTTGGTTTTGATGCTTACATTGAAATAAGCGGTGAACAAAACTTCGGAGTTTATGATTTGTTAGATGAGATTACCAAGGATTTTAAAGAAATTCCTGAAGAATATGATGATAGTGTTGTTAAGTTTTCAATTATTGGCCGTCCAAATGTCGGTAAAAGTAGTTTGGTTAATGCTTTATTAAATGAGGATAGAGTTATTGTTAGTGAAGTGGCTGGAACAACTCGTGATGCTGTTGATACACCGTTTACTTATCATGGTGAAGAATTTGTTGTAATTGACACAGCTGGAATGCGTAAACGTGGTAAAATATACGAAACTGTTGAAAAATATAGTTTACTTCGTTCATTAAAAGCAATTGATCGTAGTGATGTTTGCGTTATTGTTATTAATGCGGAAGAGGGAATTATCGAGCATGATAAACATATCGCTGGATATGCAATAGAAGCAGGTAAAGCGGTAATAATTGCTGTTAATAAATGGGATTTAATTGAGGATAAGGACAAGAAGATGAGAGAGTTTATTAAAGAGATTAGAAATAATTTTGCTTTTATGCCTTATGCACCAATAGTTTTCTTATCTGCCCTTACTAAAAGGCGAGTTCATACTTTGATGCCAGTTATTATTAAGGTTAATGAAAATGCACATAAAAAAATTAAGACAAGCCTACTTAATAATGTAATTATGGATGCTTATTCACTTAATTTGCCGCCTACTTATAAAAATAAAAGATTGAAAATTTATTTTGCTGCGCAAGCTGCAACATGCCCGCCAACCTTTAATATTCAGGTTAATAGTAAGGGGTTATTACATTTTTCATACGAGCGATATTTAGAAAATAAAATTCGTGAAAATTTTGATTTTGAAGGGACACCAATAGTTTTACAATTTAAAAATAAGGGTGAAGAATAAAACTTTGAATTATTCAAAGTTTTTTGTTTGAAAAAAACAGGACCATTTTTGAATTCGTTCATATACTAATGTAGGAGGATGATGTATTTGCGATTTTCAGATAATTTTTTCGATAGAGTTGAAAAGAAAACTAATGTAGGGAAGCAAACTATTTTAGATTTAGCCGCTAAACTACAACAAAGTGATCTTAAAAACGAAGAGACATTAAGAGAGGTTATTAATGAACTTGGTCAAATGACAGGCAAAGAAGTTCCAAAAGAAAAACAAGATAAAATTATAGAAGCGGTAGTTAATGATAAAGTACCGAAAGATATTGATAAATTGATATAGTCATCGTTTGGGTGACTTTTTATTGTGGTTAATAAAAAATCACTTATTAAAAAGTGACTTTTTTTACTTGGCTAAAATTTTTTTATTGATTTCTTTTCTATATCGTTTTAATTTATCTTCAATTTTCTTTATAATAGTCGTACTTTTATAGAGGTCAATAAGCTTGCTTTTTTTAATCTTTAAGCTTATAGAAGTATTTTTGGTTAATTCGTTTAATTATTATTGCTACTTCATTGGCGCTTAAATTTTCATTGCATATTAGATATTTGAATGTTAAATCAGTTGATTTAAAATCATCCTTATCTTTTTATCTATAATATTATCTACATAATTGTTAAAAATACTAGCAGATTCGCATACTTTTAATGCTAGTTTTTTGTCAAAAGGGTTATTAATGATGGTTTTTTTCAATCTGGGTACTTCCAAGCCCATAAATTTTTATTTTCTTTTTGAAGAATATATTTTTGAAGATCACGTGCATACTGATTTAAAGAAAGTATATCTTTTAACTTAGTCATTTGAATACTTTGATATTTTACCCTTTACTATTTCATTAGTTTCGTTACTTATTTTTATAGGTAGCATAATTTTATCAAGGTTTTTATTGATGCTCATTAGGGTAGTAATAGTTTGTTGTCCATTATTTATTGTTGGATTTTTAATACTAATTGTAGATCCGTCATCTTTAATGTCTTCTGTAATATTAATTCCGTTATTATATTTTATAAAATTTTCTGGTTCATTTTCGATGGTATAAATCATTTTTCATTAGCTTTTAATATGCCTTAACATTATTAGAAAAATATTTAGATAGGTCAATCTCTTTTGTATCATTATTTTTTAAATTAATTCCGAGGGAAATTAATAAGTATTTTTTTAAATCTTGATCTTTTATATAGAAGGTGAAATTATTATTATCGTCAGTTGATATATTATATATTGGTTCATTTGGGTGTGTTTTAGGCTTTTTAATTTTTAAAGTTAGATTGGTTTCTTTTAAAGTAAGTAGTTTATTTTCAAAATACATATTATATATTGTTTTTTGCGTGTAATTGTTTTCTTCTTTGGAATTTTCAGAAACGCTACAAAATATTTTTTTATCTTGGATTTTAAGTTTGTTATTTTTGATAAAATTGAATAAGTCTTTCGCGTTTTTTGGAGTATTATTATCAATGCATTTATCATAGTTTATTTTCATGGTCTTATAAGCTGGTGAATCAAGATGGCTAATTTTCACTTGATAAATATAAACTTTTTCTTCATTGCCATAGTATATAGCATCAATTGTTTATTAGATTAATTTTTTTAAAAAGACCTCTTTGTAATAATGTAGAACATGGAATGACAATTTAACTTTTATATTATTTTAAGTGATTTTTTTCATATATGATTGTTTTTCCACATATATTTAAGTAAATTATGGAAAGTAGGGATTATATGGAAAAAATTGATATCATAAAGAGTATTACAGAAAGAACAGGTGGGGACATATATTTAGGCGTAGTAGGTGCTGTTAGAACAGGTAAATCAACATTTATCAAACGATTTATTGAAAACCTAGTTGTTCCTAATATTGAAGATGAATACGAAAGAAAAAGAACTTTGGATGAGATTCCTCAATCAGCGCAAGGAAAAACAATTATGACAACTGAACCAAAGTTTGTTCCAAGTAATGCAGCTAAAATTAAAATTGATGATTTTTCAGCTGACGTTCGTTTAGTGGATTGTGTTGGATACATTATCAGTGGTGCTAAAGGATATGAAGATGAAAATGGTCCAAGAATGGTAAGAACACCTTGGTATGAAGAAGAAATTCCATTCGTTGAAGCGGCAGAAATTGGAACTGAAAAAGTTATTAAAGATCATTCAAGTATTGGTGTTTTAGTAACATCCGATGGTTCTATTGGCGAATTTTCAAGAAGCGATTACATTGAAGCTGAAGAAAGAATTGCCCTTGAACTTAATGAAATTGGTAAACCTTTTATCGTTATTCTTAACTCTGTTCATCCAATGTTACCAGAGACTGAAGGATTAGCTGAAGATTTAAAGGAAAAGTACAATGCTCCGGTTATTCCAATGAATATTGATAATATGAGTGAAAGAGATGCTTATGGCATTTTAAGAGAAGCATTATACGAATTTCCAGTAGTACGTATTAATGTAGAAATGCCTGATTGGGTAGCATGTCTATCACCTAATAATTGGTTAAAAAAATCTTATATAGATACGATTAAAGAAAGTATTTATGAAATAGATAAATTACGTGATATTGAAAACATTACAAATCTTTTGGAAACCTGCGATTATATAGATAAAGCATATCTATCAGAAGTTAATACTTCAACTGGTGAAGTTAATGTTACTTTAAAAGCGCCAAATGAGCTTTATAATGAAGTTTTAAAAGAAATAATAGGGGTTGATGTAACTAACCGTTCACAGTTACTTACTCTATTTCAAGATTATAATGAAGCAAAAACAGAGTACGATCAAATAAAAGATGCTTTGAAAATGGTTAAAAAGACTGGTTATGGAGTGGCAAGTCCAACTTTAGCTGATATGACTTTGGATACTCCAGAGATTATCAAGCAGGGAAGTCGTTATGGAATTAAGCTAAAGGCAGTTGCTCCATCTATTCATATGATTAGAGTTGATGTGGAAAGCACTTTTGAACCAATTATTGGATCAGAATTGCAAAGTAAAGAGCTTATTAATTATCTAATGAAAGATAAAGAAAATGATTCTGAGAATATTTGGAAAAGTGAAATATTTGGACGTAGTTTAGATGTTATTGTTCAAGAAGGCATTCAAGCTAAGTTATCATTAATGCCAGATTCAGTAAGATTTAAGTTGCAAAATACTTTATCTAAATTAGTTAATAAGGGTTCTGGTAATTTATTTGCAATTGTTTTATAAGGATAGTTTAACTATTCTTTTTGTTTGACAAAGTTTAGATTATAGATGTAGAATAAAAATGTAACCGATATTTACTCCTAGAATATCACTTTGTGGTTACTAGGAGGGAGAGTTATATGACAGATAATATTGGGAAAATAATTCGTGTAAGTTATATTGATGTCTATGAGATACAAAGGAAACGTTACTTAGAAGTTACTGATCCTGATATCAATATTGGTGAGCGCAAATATAAAGTCGCAGACTATACTGTTGGTTATGTAATTCCCGATAGTAAACAGGCAAAAGCTTTGATAGGGGCAGAGGTGACAGCAAAGTTTTATTAGGAACCTTCAAAACAACGATTGAAGGTGTTTATATAGCTGAAAAGCTTATAGAACAAGCATTCTTATCTGAAAAACAAACTTATGAAAATGCTGGTTGGCCAGTACCGGTAGAAGATGTAATTGCAGCTCAAAGTGATCTTGGAATACAAAAGAGAGTGACAAAAAAAGTGCCCAAAAACTAAGAGCTTTTTTTTCTTGACGGAAAATGGGTAATAAAATCGTTAAAAAGTTTAAAAACTGTAAAAAAACCTTAAAATATATTGCTTTTTCCCTTTAAAAATGGTATTCTTTTAATGTAAGCAAACATAGCTTAACAAAATAAGGGAGGTATAGAAACATGACAAAACAAATGTTAGTTAATTACATTGCAGAAGAAACAGGTTTCACAAAAGCAGATGCTACTAGAGCTCTAGACGCTGTTATGAACGGGATCGTAGAAGGATTAAAAGATGAAGGTAAAGTTACTTTAACTGGTTTCTGCACTTTTGCTGCTCAAAAGAAAGAAGCGAGACAAGGTCGTAATCCGAGAACTGGTGAAACAGTTGAAATTCCTGCAAGAATTGCAGTTTCTATCAAAGCTGGTTCAAAACTAAAAGACGCTTTAAACTAAGGGCTTATTAGCCTTTTTTTCTTGCAATAGTGGAGATGATGAAATGTATAATTCAGCAATTAAAGTATTAGAAAAAATTACGAGTTTTGGATATAAGGCCTATATAATAGGTGGTTATCCAAGGGATTTGTATTTAAAGAGAAGTTCGACGGATATTGATATTTGTACTGATGCGACACCTATGGAGATTATGAATATTTTTCCTGAGGTAATAACGACTAATTCAGAATATGGTTCGGTGGTAATATCTTTTGAAAAAATTAGATTTGAAATTACAACTTTTCGTAGTGAAGGAAAATATGTAATGCATCGTAAACCTTCTGGAGTAAAGTATATTGATAGTTTAGAAGAAGATTTAAAAAGGCGTGATTTTACGATCAATACGCTTTGTATTGATAAGGATGGCAAGGAAATTGATTTGCTTAATGCCAAAAGTGATTTAGATAATAAAATTGTTAGAATGATTGGCAATCCTAAAGTAAGACTTAAGGAAGATGCTTTGCGTATTTTAAGGGCTATTCGTTTTGCGACGATTTTGAATTTTGAATTAGAGCCAGTTTTAAAGGCCTATATTAAGAAGTATGGTTCGTTGATTAGAAAATTATCGAGGGATCGTCAAAAAGAAGAATTGGATATAATTTTTGCTAGTTCAAATAAAGAGTATGGTATAAAGTTATTGTGCGAATTAAGGTTGGCTGATCATTTAGATATTTCTTTGCTTAGGAAAGCGAAAATAACACCTTCAATGATGGTTACCTGGGCTCAATTAGATGTCTTGGATAAATATAATTTTAATTCAAGCGAGAAGGAAACAATAAGTAAAATTTTAGAACTTAAAGATAAAGATTTACTTGATAGAAGAGTCTTATATGATTATGGTCTTTATGTTTGTACTTTAGCTAGTGAATTAGATGGGGTCACTAAGAAAGAACTTAATGAAGTATATTCGGAAATGCCAATTCATAGTAAGCTCGATATCGCGTTAGCACCTGTTGAGATATGTGCGATTTTAGATAGAGAGCCCGGAAGTTTTTTAAAAGCTTTAATTAATGATTTAGAAGATAAAATTTTATCAGGAAAACTTGTTAATCGGAAAGAAGATTTAACTAATTATATTACTAACACTTATAAATAAAACATACCTTTTAATAAGGGTGTTTTTTTATGAAGAAGATCGGAATATTAGTTTTGATAACGGTAATTACATTGTTTAATATTGATACAAGAGCTTTTGTCGCAAAAAAAATTGATTTAAAGATAAAAGACAACGAAACAAGTATTGTATTTCTAAGGCTTATTAACAGCACTTCATTACTTATAAATGATGAAGATCATAGTAATTTATTTATTTTGAATTATAAAAATGATGAAGGGCTTAAGGAAGTTGTTAAAATTTTTGGAAGTAAACCAGATATATTTTATTTAAATAATACTTTGGATAAAAAAGTTGATAATGTTTATGTATTTAAGCAGAAAGATTTATTAAAGTTTAGAATTGATAACTATACCCTTTGTATTTATGACAAAAGAAGTCATAATGTAGATAATTGCGATTTTGTTTATTTGATGAATTTGAAAGAAGAATTTGAAGTTAATGAAAATATTTCAGCAATTTTCTACGATGACAGGATTGATGAAAAGTGGCTTAAAAATCTTCAAGAATCATGGGTTGATTATAGTATTGTCAGTCCAGAAAGTTTTACTATTTTGAAGTTAAATGAGGATTCTTATAATATTGTGGTAGTTCCATCGACAAATAAATGATTTTAGGCTATAATAATCATTAGGTGGTTTTATGACAGGTAAGATAATTGATATATTAAAAAATGGAAATATTTCTTTTCCAAAAATGCTATTGACGAATTATAAAAAATTAAAGATTACAGAAAAAGAGTTAATAATTTTGATTTATTTAATCGATGATAATGAGTTTGACCCAGAGAGAATAGCAATTGATTTAAATATTAAACCAATAGATGTTTTAACGTTGATTAGTAGTTTATCAAAGAAGGATATTGTTAAACTGGAAAGTATAACTAATAATAATGTTCGTGAAGAATATGTTTGTTTAGATGAGCTTTACAATAAATTAGCTATTTCTTTAATGGAAAACAAGGTGGAGAGCAAAGAAATTACTTTGTTTGATAAGTTTGAAGAAGAATTTGGTCGTACTTTAAGTCCAATTGAATATGAAATTATTGGAGCTTGGATTGAAGGTGATTTTTCAGAAGAACTTATTTTACTTGCACTTAAAGAAGCAATATACAATGGAGTTTCTAATTTAAGATATATTGATAAGATTTTATATGAATGGAATAAAAAAGGAATAAAGAGCAAGGAAGATATTGAAAAAGAACGGGAAAAGTTCAGTAAAAAAGATTCCAAGAAAGAAGTGTTTGATTATGACTGGCTCAATGAATAGAATTGAAGATTATCTAGATGAGATGTTTCCAAATCCACGCTGTGAGCTTAATTATAGTAAAGACTATGAATTAGTCTTGGCGACAATGTTAAGTGCTCAGACAACTGATAAAAGAGTAAATATGGTTACTTCTATATTGTTTACGGAGTATCCTAATTTAAAAGCTTTGAGTGAGGCGTCAGTCGATGATATTGTAAAAATAATTAGGCCGATTGGAACTTTTAATAAAAAGGCTAGTAATGTTATTAACATTGCGAAAAGATTACTTGAAGATTATGGTGGTGTAGTTCCTAATAATCGTGAATATTTAGAAACGCTTCCTGGGGTTGGTCGTAAAACAACTAACGTAGTTCTTTCTAATATATTTAATGAACCATGTATTGCAGTAGATACTCACGTATCTAGAGTTAGTATTAGACTTGGATTAGCAAAAGATGGCGATGACCCTTTTACGATTGAAAAGAAATTGACAAAGAAGTTTCAAAAAGAGGATTTATGCAAAAGACATCATCAAATGGTTTTGTTTGGGCGTTATCATTGTACCGCACGTAATCCTAAATGTGAGGATTGTAAATTAAAAGATATTTGTAAGTATGGAAGAAAGTTATAGAGATTATGTTTAAATAATCTTTTTTAATGCGTAAAAAAAGACGATTGCTCGTCTTAACTTACGTTAATTGTTCTAGAAATTGTTTTATCACTGATATTTTCGCCTTCATAAGTAATTGTATAAGTTATGGTATAAGTACCAGCAGCCGAACCAATTTCTGCTATTGATGAAGGAATAGTACTATTTAGCATAACTTTTGGAGTTATGGTGCAATCATTAGTAATATCTTCACCATCTAGAGTAACGGTAACACCTTTATCTGTATATTTAGATCCAAGAGTTAAGTTGATTGATGCTTCACCGTTTAGAGTAACGGTAGCATCAGAGGCTGATGAACCTTGATAATCAACTTTAACTTCGGTTCCAGTACTTTCAGCACCTGCAAATTTTGAATAACTTGCTTTAATAACATAGGTTGGTGATGAAGTACTTGGAAGTTTTACCGTAGCGCTTCCGTCTTTAACGGTGGCTACTTTAGTTAATCCCGTACCATTTTTAAGATATACATTATAAACGACACTACCTAATACATTATTATTATATCCCATAATGTAATTTAAATAGGTTGTTTGATCTTTTGAAATTGCGAATGCTTTATTAACGAGTGGACTCCAATAGTTTCTATTTAGACCATCTGGAGTACCAATTGTTTTCCATGTAATGGTAGCGTTGCGACCTTTAACGGTGGCTTTAGCATTAGTAACATTATCTAATGTATTGTATCTGTTTGATACTTCGGTTGGTTTAGCATTTGATTTAAATAGCTCGGTTGTTTTAGCGCTATCTGGAGTGTTGGTACTTGGAAGTAATGGTGTAGCACAATTTTTCTCAACAGTTACTTCAACCACGCTCTCTGGTTTAGTAAATTTACTACTTGATTTAAAGAAGTTTTTAGCAACTGCTTGGAATAATTTTGAATTTTGGCTCGAACCAAATTTGTTATGTCCTTTAGAAATGTCTGAATAACCATACCAAACGGCTATTGAATAGTCTGAGTTGTATCCAGCAACCCATAAATCGTTAACGGCATTACTTGGAAGGTTTCTAGCTTTCATTGTTTTTTCATCGAAATTAGTTGTTCCAGTTTTAGCAGCAAATTCGGCACCGTTAACATTGCTATAATTACCTAAAGCTGATTTGCCAGTATCAACAAGCATGTCAGTTACCATATAAGCAGTGTCTTTGCTCATAACTTTTTCTTTTTCTTTCTTATTAGTTATAGTTTTATTACTTTGATCGAAAACTATTTTAGTGTAAGTGTATGGTTCATTATAAGTACCATTATTACCGAAAGCCGCATAAGCAGCAGCAACAGTAAGTGGTGATTCACCAGTATATCCACCAATTGCATGAGCCTCGTGTATTTTACCGTTTGAAGCTACTTCTGGTGAAAGGCCTAATTTAGTAACGAAATCTTTAACATCAGAGTTTTTAACGCTTTGGAAAGTTTTTAGCGCTGGAATATTGCGAGAATCAACTAAGGCTTGACGAATTGTCATAATTCCCTTGTATTTACCATCCCAGTTATTAATTTCAGTTCCATCACTATAAGTATATTTATCGTCAATAATTGGATGATATGTATTCCAATTTAAGTATTCAATAGCTGGGCCATAATCAAATAATGGTTTAGCAGTAGAACCGATTTGTCTTTTAATCATGGTAGCATTATTATATGATTTGGCTCCAGTACGATTACGACCTGCACCAATGGCCACTACTGCTCCAGTTTTAGTGTCTAAAACGGTAATACCGGCATCAACTTTGTCGTTTTCCCATTTATAACCGTCACCTTTCATTATTTTAGTGACAGCATCTTGTTTTTCACGGTCCATAGTTGTATAAATTTTCATTGAATATGAATATGGATCATATCCAGTTTTTTTCTTAACATCAACGGCTACAGTATCGATAAAGCCTTGATATTCTTCATAGTTTGTATGAGCAGAATTTCCTTTGATAACAATTTTATCAACAGTCATTTTTTTAGCCATGTTGTATTCTTCATCATTTATGTATCCGTGACGTTTCATTAATTTTAAAACTATTTGACGGCGTTCTTCTGTTTTATCTGGGTTAATGTTTGGATCATAAGTAACTGGTGATTGGAACATACCGGCGATCATAGCAGCTTCTGATAAATTTAATTCTTTAGCGCTTTTATTAAAATATGTTTTAGCGGCTTGTTCGACACCATAAGCACCACCTCCTAAATAGTATGAGTTAACATAGAATTCTAAGATTTCTTCTTTTGAATAGTTACGTTCTATTTGGAAGATAGACATATATATATCGGTAAATTTACGTTTAATTCCTGCAAACCCACTTGAAGTAGTTGAAGTGAATTGGTTTTTGGAAACTTGCATGGTTAAAGTAGATGCTCCACCTGCATTTTGACCTAATATTTGCCCAACAGAGGCTTTTAAGAAACGTGGTAGATCAAAACCGTTATGTTGGAAGAATCTTGAATCTTCCGTAGCAACAATAGCGTTTATTAGTTCCTCGGACATTTCGTCATATTTGATTTTTTGACGCATTTCTGAACCTAATTGAGCAAATTCTTTACCTTCATTATCATATAAAGTACTTGCTTCTTTAGTATAAAGCTTATCAGGGTCGAACTTGCCAGCGCTTAATGCGATGTATGCAAAGAAGATAATTGCGGCAATAACGAAGAAGATAAACATTGATAAAAGGACTAATAAAACAATTTTTCCTTTTTTCTTCTTATTTGATTTATTTTTATTGGGGCGATTTGTTTTTTTCATATTATCACTACTTTCTAAAATTGTTTCGTCTTTAGCTTCAATGATCGGTGTTCTTGGTTGGTTTAATTTTTTATGTTTTTCCTTTTGAATGTAAGGAATTACCCATAATAAATTTAAAGCTATAGCAATTAGTAAAATTAAGAAAAAGTTAAAAAAGAATGAACCTATAATAAGCAAGACAATGCTAAAAAGTAGTACGCCTAGTCGTGCTGGTTTTCTTTTCAAAAATTTAATTATATCTTGAAGTCTTTCTTTCATTAATTACCTCCGTCAAAATACAATTCATCAATAATTTTAAGATAGTCTACTCGTGGATTGTACTTATCTTTAATTATATACCCCGCTGATTTAAAATATTCTAGTGGTATAGATTTACGTTTGTTATTATTTGAAAACTCAATTAACTTTTCAATTGTTAGTAAATATGTTTCATTTAAATTTGTAAATCTAACAATAATAAAACCGATACCACCATGTCTATAAATGGACTCTAAATGTTTTATCTGATGACTGTGAATGTTACTTAAAGGAAAAGAGGTTGTATGCTTTGTTTCTTTAGCTTCAAAATCAATATATTTTCCTTTATAAATACCATTATAGTCAGTAGTTGAAGGTGTTTTAAAGTAGCCTTCTTTAATTACAGCTTCTAATCTTGATGGATAATCAACTTTTGCAATAGTGATAGGAGTTGGCTTTTTATAAATAACGGCGATATTATTGTTTCGGTAATAGTTATTACTTTCACTGATATCACTTTCTAAATTCATTCCTCTATTAGCATATGTATTATATATTTTGTAACTCTTTTTTTTACCATCAGGATATTTCATATTAACACCATTTTAATTATACTATAAATATGATTTTTTGGCTATAAATTTTTATAAAGTTCTAATTTTAGCTAGTATTGTCGAATATGATGTTTTAGGGATTAATGTGTGATAGGATAGAGGTGGTGAGAGAAATGAATATAAACAAAATAAATGCCCTTTTTGATAATATGACTTGGAATGTTAAATATATTAAAAGAACTACTTATAAGAAAAATAAGTAGTTTTTTTTGAATTTAAACTGGAAATATTGGATAGTATAGTTTATTACATGATGGAAAACTTTATTGATATTTAAAATTTACTTTAGGCAATAATTTTAATATTATAAATAAAGTTGGTAGTTTGAGAGTTGTTTAAATAGGCGCTAATGTTATGAATGTTTAGATGCAGGTAATAAAATTTATACTTATAATTTAGATTAATCAAAAAACAGAAGAACTATTTTGCTTCTGTTTTTTGATTATTTTCCATTAATAATTTAACTTCATTGTATAGTTTTTCATTGGCTTCTTCTAAAGTCATATCATTAACTTTAAATGGGGTACCAAATCTAGCAATTAAGTTTTTGCTTCTAAATTTATAGTCGCCAGTTAGTCCAAAAGGAATAATAGTGGCGTTTGTTTTTTGAGCCATTGAAACCGTTCCAAATTTAAATGGTAAAAGGAATTTCTTTGTCTTATTTCTTGTCCCTTCGGGAAAAATCCCAATTGCTCCACCATTATTTAAAACTTCAATAGCAGCATTTTTGGCATAAGTATCTTTGATTTGTCTATTTACTGGAATGCAGCCAACTGATTTGAAAAACCAGGCCATTTTACCATCGAAATATTCTTTTTTAGCCATATAGTTGATAATTCTTTTGGTTGAAATGATTGTTAAGCATTGATCATATAGGTGTTTATGGTTACCTGCAATAATAATTGGTCCTTCAGTTTTTAAGGCTTCTTTATTTATAATTTTAGGATTATACCAAAGTTTAAAAAGTGGGGCTAAAATTGCTTTGAAAACGCGGTAACAAATATATTTTTTTTGCATACGTCCTCCATTTATTTCTTGCGTTTTTCTTCTTCCTCTTGCATTAGTTTTTTGAAGTCAATTTTACCAATCAAAGTTTTAGGTAAAGATTTTCTAAATTCAAATTCATATGGAACTGAATGTTTAGATAAATGTTTTTCACAGAAGTTTTTAATACTTTTTTTAGTACTACCTAAACCACGATAATCATTTTTTAAAACAATGAATGCTTTAGGTACTTCTTGTTTATATGGGTGTGGGATACCAATAACTGTACAAGAGAGAACTGCAGGGTGTTGCTCAATAATGTTTTCGATGTAACTAGGATAAACATTAAAACCACTGGATATAATCATTCTTTTAAGTCTTTGTCTATAGAAGAATATTCCATCTTCATCCATATATCCTATATCACCAGTGTGTAGCCATAGGTATCCATCATCGTGAATTCTTAGGACATCATTAGTTGCAACTTCATTGTCCAAATATCCTAGCATAACAGTTGGGCCGTTAACACAGATTTCTCCATCTTGATTTGGTCCTAAAGTTTTACCTGTGTTTGGATCGACAATTTTAAAGTAATTTCCGGAAAGAGGAATACCAATACTTCCCTCTTTATTAGCGTCATCTAAAGCAATTGCGGTTGCAGCTAGAGACTCGGTCACGCCATATCCCTGAGAAATTTTAATTTTGCAGCCGTGCTTACGAAAATATTCATTAATTTTTTTATTTAGGGGTGCTGATAAAAAATCTCCACCAGAAAATGCGTATTTAATTTGAGCTAAGTTTAGGTCTTTGACATTGTCGCATCCAACCAAAGCTTCATAAAGTGTAGGGACGCCAAAAATTAAATTAGGCTTGGTTTTGGCCAGGAGTTTATCAAATTCTTTAGCATTAAATTGCGGAACCAAAATAACCTTAACACCAAAGCAAAGTGGAGCATGGGTACAAATTTCTAAACCAAATCCGTGAAACAATGGAAGAACAGTTAAAATAGAATCTCCAGGAAGAGCATTGACAAAAGAAATCTTTGCTTGATCAACTAGTGAGTTAAAATTTCCATTGCTTAAGACAATACCTTTTGGATCACCAGTAGTACCTCCACTATGAAGAAGTACAGCAGGTGTGTTTTTATCACCGTTGAATGTTTTAGTTGCTGCAGCTGTTTTTCCCGCATGATAAAAGGTTTGCCATGTTATATATTTATCATCATGGCGATTTGGTTTGGTAACTTTATATCCTTGAGTTACTTGGTAACCAATTGCCATATGTATTGGCATAGAGTCTTTTGCAGAAACAATAATAGTTTTTTCAATCTTAGTTTTGTCTATGATATTATTTATCTTTTCATAACAAATATCAATGGCTACTAACATTTTTGTATGATTGTTTATTAAATAATTTTTAATTTCTTCTTCTGCTGAAAGCGGGTGGATCATATTTGCAATAGCGCCAATTTTATTTAGGGCATAAAAAGCAATAACAGCTTCTGGCGTGTTGGGCATGCAAATTGTAACGATGTCTTTGGGGTTGATTCCATATTTAGCGAAAGCTCTACTGCAGATGTCTATTTGATTTAAAAATGTTTCATAGTTAGTTTTTTTACCAAAATATTCAATTGCAGGAAGATTATAATATTTATGTGCGGTATCTTCTAAGTATTCGTAAATAGTTTTATCATTTACTTCAATATTTTCTTCGCCTTTTTTGTAATATTTGTGCCAAGGAGCATAAGGCTTTTTTAACCTTTTAATTTTGTTTATAACGTCCATTAATATTGCCTTCTTTCTATAATCATTGTATTAATTTTATTCTGCAAGTTTTGGTTTTCTTTGTCTATATTATTAGTTTTTATATCATAAGGTTTATCAAAAATAATAGTTATACCTTTACCAAATATATGATATTTACCAATGATTGAAAATGGTATTATTTTAGATTTTGTATTAAAGGCCATGCGGATTGCTCCTGATTTAAATGGAATTGTAACTTGATTTTTGGTGCGGTTGATAGTTCCTTCAGGGAAAATGCCGATCATTTTATCTTCATTTAAGGCATTAATAGCTTTAGGAAGCGCTGATTTATCTTTCCCTTTACGGTCTACAGGAATAATGCCTAGATGATTGAAAATGAACCCTAATGGACCTTTAACCAGTTCATTTTTTGCTAAAAAATGAATAGTCCTTTTTGTACAAGCCATTAATAAAATACAATCTAATATATTTGTATGATTTCCAGCTAAAACAATTCGACCTTTTAAAGGAATATTTTCTTTGTTAATAATGTGTGGATGGAATAGTAATTTAAAAAGAATAGTTAATATTGGTCTTACTATTTGGTACAGTCTTGGTTCTTTCATTTATTTTCACCTTGAGATAATTATACAGCAAAAAATACTTTATATCAATTATTAAATATGCTTTAAAGTTATATCTCGTATTTAAATATTTTATGTTTTAAAAAAATATAATATAATTAAAGATAATGCACAAAGCTTAATATTGACAAACTGCTATTTTTTTGAGAGAATTATATATAAAGAAAGAGGGGATACTCATGTATCAAGAAAGAATTATGTTATCACCAAAAGATATCTTGGAAAAAGAGTTTAAAATCGATACAAGAGGGTATCGACCACAGGAAGTCGATAAGTTTTTAGATGCGGTTATTAGTGACTATGAAGAGATGTTTTCGATGATGAGAGAGTACGAAAGAGATAAAAAAGATTTAATCGATGAAAATATGCGATTAAAACAAGAAATTAGAAGTTTACGTACGAAATTAGAAGTAGTTAGAGATTCAGGACCGAACGAAGTGAATAATGCTGATTTGCTTCGCAGATTATCTAATTTAGAAAAAATTATATACGGTGAAAAATAATATTTTGACAAACGCTGCATTCTTTGTAATGTAGAGGAAAGTCCATACTTGCACAGTCTGCGATGACTGTAGTGATTGTGCCTAGGGAAAAAATAACCTAGGGTAGCCTTTGGCTAACGACGTTTGATGGTCTAAAACTTTTAGTCATGGCCTAGAACATAAAGTGCCGCAGTGACGAATCTTTTAGAAATGAAAGAGTGAAACGTGGTAAACTCCGCAAGCAAGAAACCCAAATTATGGTAGGGGAACCTAATAGGAGAGAATCTGAATTTCCTATGGGACTGAATTTATTTCAGTAGATAAATGTTTGTCGCCTAGCAATAGGAACAGAATATGGCTTATAAAATATTATTTTTTTTGTTTGTTAAGGGAAGGGAAGAATATGAAAGAGATCGGAGAACAGTTAAAAGCAGCTCGTGAAGATATTGGCGTTTCGATTGAAGAGGTGGCTGAAGATTTAAAAATTAGACCATCACAAATCGAAAATATCGAGGCTGGTAATTCTGAAGCTTTTGAAGATGTATTTTATTTAAAATATTTCATCAGAGACTATGCGAAATATTTAGGACTTAATAAAGAGGATTTAGTTGATGAATTTAATGAATATTTATTTGATTATACTTCTAAACTTTCTTTAGACGATATTAAGATTGCTAAAAAAGAGAAGAAGCCGGCAAAAACTATTAAATCGCCGTATACTCTTGAGCGTAAAGCAAGAGTGACTTTTGTACCATTTTTAGTCTATGCAATTATTGTAATTTTAGTGGTTTCGATTATTTATTTTGTTGTTACTTTAAATAGTAATGATGATGAGTTTGTCGAAGGTACGGTAATTACAGAAAACGAGTAGGAGGATTTTATGAACACACCTAATAAACTCACAATGTTTAGAATATTTTTGACAGTATTTATTGTAGCTATTTTATTATTTCCGTTTTCAGCAATGGGGATAAATGTTACACAATTATTTGTCAACGAAACAATTGTTATCGATGTAAGGTATTTGATTGCAGGGGTATTATTTATTATTGCGTCACTTACAGACTTTATCGATGGGTATATTGCAAGAAAGTATAATTTAATTACTGACTTTGGTAAAATGATGGATGCTATTGCTGATAAAATTTTAGTAAATGCAGTTTTAATTATTTTATGTGCTCAAGGATTTATTCATCCAATTATTCCAGTTGTTATTATTTTAAGAGATACTTTTGTAGATTCAATTAAAATGGTTGCTGGAAGTAAAGGAAATGTAGTAGCTGCAAGTAAGCTTGGAAAACTTAAAACCGCTTGTATGATGGTTGGTTTAGCGCTTACTTTGTTCTACAATATGCCATTTGAATTATGGAATTTAAGAATTGCTGATTTCTTGCTTATATTAGCAGCTATTCTTTCGGTTATTTCAGGAATTCAATATTATGCACTTAATAAGCAATTTTTTATGGATGGACTTAAAACAAAGGATGAGTAAACAGAAATTAATTTTTCTGTTTTTTTGTGAAATAATTGTTTTCAATTAAATGTGGTTTACTTGTAATATTTATCAGCGTAAATATTTGAACAAATGTTCGCAGAAGTGTTGACAACCTTCTTTTAATATTATAAAATGTGATTGTAGGAGTTTAAGGAGGATATAAGAAATGGCAAAAACTATTAATGATAATGACCAAAATCTAAAACAGGTATTATCGGATATAGAAAAACAATTTGGTAAAGGTTCAATTATGCGTTTAGGTGATAACGAAAAAAGAGAAATAGATGTTATTCCTTCTGGAAGTATTGCGTTAGACGTTGCATTAGGAATTGGGGGCTATCCTAAAGGGAGAATTATAGAAATATATGGTCCAGAGTCTAGTGGTAAAACTACATTTGCCTTACATGCAATTGCAGAGGCTCAAAAACTTGGTGGGAAAGTAGCGTTTATCGACGCTGAAAACTCATTAGATCCACAATATGCTCAAAGACTAGGTGTTGATATTAATGATTTATTATTGTCACAACCTGATAATGGAGAGCAGGCATTGGAAATTGCTGAAGCTTTAGTTAGAAGTGGGGCAATTAGTGTTATCGTTATCGATTCAGTAGCAGCGTTAGTTCCACAAGCTGAAATCGAAGGCGAGATGGGAGATGCGCATGTAGGTCTTCAAGCTCGTCTTATGAGCCAAGCACTTCGTAAATTGGCAGGTATTATTAATAAAACTGGGACAATAGCTATTTTTATTAATCAATTGCGCGAAAAAGTTGGTGTGATGTTTGGTAATCCAGAGGTAACACCTGGAGGAAGAGCATTAAAATTTTATTCATCTATTAGATTAGAAATTAGAAGAAGTGAGCAAATTAAACTTGGCACAGATATTATTGGTAATAAAACTAATATTAAAGTTGTTAAAAATAAAATGGCTCCGCCTTTTAAAACATGTTCAGTAGATATTATGTATGGAACAGGTATCTCTATGGAAGGAGAGCTTGTTGATTTAGGAGCTGAAGCTAGTATTTTGGAAAAATCAGGAGCTTGGTATGCTTATAATGGTGAAAAAATTGGTCAAGGTAAGGAAAACGTTAAAGAATATTTGAAAGCTAATCCTAAAATTAGAGATGAAATTTCTAAAAAAGTTCGTGAGTATTATAGTATTAGTACTTCAAAAGAAATTAAGAATGAAAAATAGCTAAATTATTTAGCTTTTTTCTTTTGTTTTTCTTTGTTTGACATTTTCCTCCAAGTTTTAGTGCTTGACTTATTAAAAAATACTTTATACAATATAATTATGTGAAAGTATTTTCACGTAGATATGGAGGTAATAATATGCCAATTACTATTTTCTCCATTTTGCTAGTTGTGATTGGGCTTTTTGTGGGTATTATTTTAATGATAATACTAAATTATGTAAAAGGTTTTACTGCTTCAAAAAAAGCTTTAAAAGCTATTGAGGACGCTAAAAAAGAAGCGGATAAGTTAAAAAGAGATAGCATTTTAGAAGTTAAAGAAGAATCTCATAGATTAAAGATTGAATTAGATAAAGAAATTAAAGAGAAAAAGCAAGAGATTAAGGATTCTGAATCTAGACTTTTAGCTCGTGAAGAGAGTATGGATCGTAGAGATCAGACGCTTCAAAATCGTGAGAAGATGATTGAGGATAAAGAAAACAGTTTATTAGAAAAACAAAAAGATATTCAAAATAAGCAAGTGGAGTTAGAAGAAGCAAAAATCGAACAAATAAAACAACTAGAAAAAATATCAGGATATTCTAAAAAAGAAGCTCGTGATGTAATTATGAAAAGAGTAGAGGAAATGATGGATCTTGAAATAGCATCTTATATTAAAGATCGCGAAGGGGAAGCGAAATTGGATGCTGATAAGAAATCAAGAGCAATGATTGTTTCAGCTATGCAAAAATATGCTGCTGACGTGGCAAGTGAGCAGACAGTAACGGTAGTTGATTTACCTAATGACGAGATGAAAGGTCGAATCATTGGTAGAGAGGGTAGAAATATTAGAACAATTGAAGCAGTTACAGGTGTTGATTTAATTATTGATGATACACCAGAGGCAATTGTTTTATCTAGCTTTGATCCATATAGAAGGGAAATCGCTAGAATTACATTAGAGACTTTAATTAAGGATGGGCGTATTCACCCAGGAAGAATTGAAGAAGTTTACGACAAAACTGCCAAGGATATGAAGGCTAAATTATTAGAATATGGTAATAATGCTTTATTTGAACTTGGAATTACAAAAATGGATCCTGGATTGATTGAAACTTTAGGAAAATTACAATTTAGAACAAGCTATGGACAAAATGCATTACAACATTCAATTGAGGTTGCTAATTTAGCAGGGCTTTTAGCTAGTGAACTTGGCGAAAATGTTAATTTAGCAAAACGTGCTGGATTATTACATGATATTGGAAAAGCTATCGACCATGAGGTTGAGGGTAGTCATGTAGAAATTGGAGTTAAAGTTGCTTCAAAATATAGTGAAAATGATGTTGTTATAAATGCTATTGCTTCACATCACGGTGACACGGAAGCAACAAGTGTTATTTCAGTTTTAGTAGCTATTGCTGATGCACTTTCAGCATCTCGCCCAGGAGCTCGTAATGACTCTGTGGAAAATTATATTCAAAGACTTACTGAGTTAGAAAACATTGGTAATGGAGTTACTGGGGTAGAAAAGGCTTATGCTGTTCAGGCCGGTAGGGAACTTCGTGTTATTGTTAAACCGGAGGAAATTAACGATTTGGAGAGCTTTAAAGTAGCTAGAGAAGTTAAAGAAAAAATTGAAGAAAATCTTCAATATCCAGGAACAATAAAAGTCGTTGTTATTAGAGAAACTAGAGCAACTGAAGAAGCTAAATAAGCTTCTTCTTTTAGAAGGTTGATTAAATAACAAGAATATTGTAGTGTATTTATTATTAAAATTGATAAAATAAATAATAATTTATATTAAGTGGTACATAAAGAAAATTTAGGTTAATAAGTTATTTTAAAATAAGTGACAACATTTAAAGTCGATATATAATATATATAAATTTAATTGAATTTAGGAGGATATTATGAAAAATAAAATTTGGATAACTTTTCAAATTATTCAATGCTTAATTTTCTTAGGTGTTAGTATTTTTCTTTTTACAAGAACAGTAGATGGACATGGAGCTATACAAACTTTTGAGGCAAAGTTTATTAGTTTTGTAGTATGGGGAGTTTTTTTTCTTTTTGTTCTTGCAATAGAGTGGTTAATTTACTTTATCGTTCAACGTACTAGGCATTAACTTTGAAAATATTAAGACGTTAAAATTTATAGAGTGCTAATTTATAAAAGCATTTACATTAAACTCTGTTATATTTTTCAATGTTAAGTGAGATATATTATCAAAGAGATTTTTTAATGGTTTTATTTTGTAATTAATAAAAAATGACAAAAAGTTTTATAATTAATATCGTATAAAAAACACTTATTTAAATGGAAAGTGTTTTTTGTTGTAATAAATTATATTAATAGCGATTGATATTTGCTTTACATTTTTGCAAATTTTGGCAGTCTTTGGAGTATGTTACCATCGATTTATTTCTTAATTATATTACTTTTGATTTTTTAAAATAATGATTTGACTACGTGTAAAGTAATTGTCTTATACTTCGGGGTTTTCTATTTCTGTGCTGCCATTTTTTCCGCTTACAGCAACATATAAAACAATGATTGTTGCAATTAAGGTTATAACACTAGCATCGATTTGAAGATCGGCATTTTTCATGTTTCCTTGACTATAATTTTGTTTTATTTTTTTGTCTTTTATATTTATCAAAAGAAAGCCAAAAGCTATAAAAAAGGCAAGTATTCTATTTATGACAAGGACTGATTCTTCTGCGTCTTTGGTATATAGTGGTGGTTGTTTTTGGTGTTTTAGTAATTCATTATATGAAAGGCTTAGTGATACGATAAGAGTTAATAAGAAAAGTGCAGAAAGACCCATTTGCTTTTTTATTAATTCAGCTTCTTCTAAATCATAATTAGTCATGTTAACTTTCCCTTAATTCTTTAAGCTCTAATAGTTCACTTACTGTGACAAATTCATATCCTTCTTCCTTTAAATTTTTAACAACGGCTTCTATGGCGTCAGCAGCATATTTATGATTGTCGTGCATTAGAACGATACTTCCATCTTTGACATTTGGGATAACATTTTTAATGATTTTATCTGTGTTTTTTACTTTCCAATCCGATGAATCTACGTCCCATAAAACAAATGTTAGATCAGTATATTTTTTAAGCCTGTCACTATAGCCTCCATAAGTTGGTCTAAATAATTTAGGGGTATATCCAGTTGCTTTCTTGACTTCTTCTTGAGTTTTGCTTAGTTCGTTTTTAAATTCTTGTTCTGATAAGCGATTTAACCATTTATGGCTATATGAGTGATTTCCTATTTCGTTACCATTTTTTAACATTTTATTCAAAGTTTCATCGTAGAAGTCTACTTTGTTTCCAATAACGAAAAATGTAGCGCAAGCATCGTATTTTTTTAAAGTATCTAAAATGCTATCAGTATATTTACTTGGTCCATCATCAAATGTTAGAGCCACTATTTTATCTTCATCACTGATATTTCTTTTTTTAAGGTTAAAGTAGGTATCGCTACCCTTAGATTTGTCAATATCTATTAAAAGTTTTAATGAGTTTAAAGGAATATCAAGATATATCATTTCTTTATTATTACTTTTAAGCTCGGTTGGATTGAAATAAATTGTTAAGTTTTCGTCATCGATGGTGAAATAATCATAACTGACGTTAGTTAAGAAATCCATATCAGCTTCTTGATATTTTTCAAGGAGTTCTTTTTTGATATCATAGTCTAAAACATCCAAGTCTTGAACAAGGTCTTCCATAGTTAAAAATTTTTCAGTGTTTTTGTCATAGGTAAATGTTTTTATTTTATTTATTTTTTTTCCGGCATTTATTTCAGTATTTAAACTTATATTTATTACACTGTCATTTAGTTCTTTATAGGTATAAGAGATATTTAGTTCTGGTTTTTTAATGTTCTGATAACTATTTTTGAAGTTATTATATGTTTTATTAACATAAGCACTGACGGCATCATCTAAAGCGCTTATATTTGTTACAGGATAATTGATAGAAACTAGGTTATCATCATTTTCAATGGTTGTTTTTATTTCTTTTTCGGTACAGCCAACTGTAATAAAACAAAGTAAGAATATTATTATTTTTTTTGCCATAATTTCACCTAGCTAAGTATATGCTTGTTCACATTATTTATTCGGGTGCAAAAAAGCGAACATTTATATATACTTAAGAATAAATGTTTATAAGATAATATTTATCTAAAAAACTAAAAAATGGCTTTTTGAAAATATTTGGAAAATGAAAAATCAAAATTTTTGACATTCTTGTTTTTTGACAGAAATAGCCATAAAATGTATTTTGGCGTTGAAAAATAAGAGTAAAAATAATTTTTGTTAACTTGTGGTGGGAAATATTTTTTTATTAAAAAAACGAAAAATATAAAAAGTGTAAAGTTTTAAAAAAATATTTTTTGGATTTTTCCTTTAAAATTAAGGGTGGATAAAAGTGGATGAAAAAAAGTTGAGAAAAAGCGAACATTTTGTATTGACCTTTTTGGAAAATGGTGCAATAATGAAATTATGATATAGGAGGACTTGTTATGATTGAGACAGAAGATAAGCTATCAACTTTAGTGGTAGTAAAAAGAAATGGCAAAAAAGTAGAATGGAATGGGACAAAGATTGCCGTTGCTATAAAAAAAGGATTTGACAGTGTTAAAACTGAGGATGAGGAAGTTAAATACACTGAAAAAGATGTTAATAAAATTTATAATGCTGTGGAAAACAGAATTGTAAAAGAATTTGTTTTGCAAAATGTAGATAAAATTAAAATTGAGCAAATTCAAGATTTAATTGAAGACGAATTAAAGAAAAAAGGATATGAAGATGTTTATCAATCATTTTCTGAATACCGTGAACGTAGAAATGCGTCTAGACAATTATTCTTTGGGGAGAAAAAGCAACATAAATTTTTAAAAGCAATTGAAAATTTAGGACTTAAATCTTCATTAGAGGAAGACGCTAAAAGGGAAAATGCAAATGTTGATGGAAATACGGCAATGGGAACAATGTTACAATATGGTAGCACTGTTTCTAAGGAATTTGCAAAAGCATATTTGATGAAGCCAAAATTTGCAGAGGCTCATGACAATGGTGATATTCATATTCACGATATGGATTTTATGCCAATGGGAACAACGACATGTTGTCAAATCGATTTGAAAAAGTTATTTACTGGTGGATTTTCTACAGGACATGGTCATTTAAGAGAACCGCAAGATATTATGAGCTATTCGGCTTTAGCAGCTATTGCTATTCAATCAAATCAAAATGATCAACATGGTGGTCAAAGTATTCCAGCGTTTGATTATTATTTAGCGCCCGGAGTATTATGTACTTTTAAAAAACAATTTAAACAAGCGATTTGTGATTATTTAGATTTTACGGAATTTGGTAATTTTATAAATATGGAAAGAATTGCAAAAGATATTGATAAATTAAAATCAATTGAGTTTGATTTGGAAGATTTTTATCATTATGCTAAGGGGTCACAGGAAGTTAAACGTTTATTAAAGATGAGTTATGAAAGGGCTTTGGTAAAAACTGATAGAGCAACTTATCAAGCGATGGAAGCGTTTATTCATAATTTAAATACGATGCATTCTCGTGCAGGAGCACAAGTACCATTTTCATCAATTAACTTTGGAACTGATACTTCACCAGAGGGAAGAATGGTAATGCGTAATTATTTACTTGCAACTGATTCGGGTCTAGGGCATCACGAAACGCCAATTTTTCCAATTTCAATTTTTAAAGTTAAGGAGGGAATTAATTATAATCCGGGGGATCCTAACTATGATTTGTTTAAATTATCTTGTGAGGTTTCAGCAAAAAGATTGTTCCCCAATTTCTCATTTATAGATGCACCATTTAATTTAGCTACTTATAATCCTGATGATTATCGTACAGAGGTTGGTTATATGGGGTGCCGAACGAGAGTACTTGCTGATGTTACTGATGGTAATTCGATTACTCCTGGAAGAGGGAATTTATCATTTACTTCGATTAACTTACCGCGTTTAGGAATTAAACACGGAATAGTGACTGGAGAAATTGATTTGGAAAGTTTCTATGAAGAACTAGGAGAAACAATGGATCTAGTTAAGGATCAATTACTTGAAAGATTTGATATTCAGTGTTCAAGAAATTTATA
Organism: uncultured bacterium; assembly: GCA_959020415.1. Taxonomy (GTDB): domain Bacteria; phylum Bacillota_I; class Bacilli_A; order RF39; family UBA660; genus Coprosoma. The sequence goes on from CAUERX010000001.1 coordinate 92,516, forward strand.
CAATTTTCCATTTTTATTAGGTCAAGGAGTATGGATTGACAGTGAGAAACTTAAACCGGGTGATAGATTAAGAAAAATTTTGAAACATGGTACTTTAACCATTGGCTTTATTGGCTTAGCTGAATGTTTAAAGGCACTTATTGGTAAACATCATGGTGAAAGTGAAGAGGCTCAAGAGCTTGGCCTTGAAATTATTGGTTTTATGCGCAAACGTGTTGATGGTTACGCAGAAAAATATAATTTGAATTTTTCTTTAATTGCAACACCGGCTGAAGGGTTGGCTGGTAGATTTACAAATATTGATCAGGCTATTTATGGTAAGATTAAAGGTGTTACGGATAGAGAGTATTATACTAATTCATTCCATATTCCAGTATATTACAATATATCAGTAGCAAAAAAATTAAAGTTGGAAGGTCCATATCATGCATTTACTAATGGAGGACATATTAGTTATGTTGAATTAGATGGTGATACAGCAATGAATGTCGAGGCTTTTGAAAAAATCGTTAGATTAATGCATGACAATGGAATAGGTTATGGAGCAATTAACCATCCAGTTGATAGAGATCCAGTGTGCGGATATACGGGCGTGATTGGCGACGTTTGTCCAGGTTGCGGTCGTAAAGAGGGCGAAGGAGTCCCAATTGAAAGAGTTAAAAACGCTAGTTTGAATACTTGCGGTGGAAGATAGAAGGAGGAAACATTATGAAAGCAGATGAAAAGAAAGTAGGAGAAGGGGTTAATTTCGAAAGAATTAGAAGAATTACAGGTTATCTTGTAGGAACAACAGACAGATTTAATAATGGAAAAAAGGCTGAAGAACGTGATAGAGTTAAACACGATGCTGGCAAAATTGTTTCTAATTAATTTATGAAAATACGTTTAGCAAGTGATCTTCAACCTGATAGTATTGTCGATGGTGAAGGCATAAGGACAGTTATTTGGGCTCAAGGATGTAGTCATAATTGTCCTGGTTGCCATAATCCTGGAACTCATGATTTTAAAGGTGGGTTTGAAGTGGATACTAAAGAGGTTATTGATGAATTAGATAAATTAGAAGGGCAGCAAGGAATTACGTTTTCTGGTGGTGATCCATTATTTCAGGTAGAGGCTTGTACAGAAATTGCCAAACATGCTAAAAAAATCGGATTGAATGTTTGGTGTTACACAGGGTTTAGATATGAAGATTTGATTAGAATACCTAAAAATGTGGAATTTTTAAAACATGTAGATGTTTTAGTTGATGGTAAATTTATACAAGCAGAAAAAAGTTTAAATTTAGATTTTCGTGGTTCAAAGAATCAAAGAATTATTGATGTACCATTAAGTTTAAAAAGTGGGCAAGTTGTTTTAATTCCTAAATATATTGGGGAAAGAATGGTCACTGTTCAAGCTATTAAACCAAAACACGTCTATGTGTAATATTAAATAACAAATATTGTTGATAAAATAAAACATAAATGATAAATAATCTATGTAAGAGGAGACTAAGAAATTAGTCTTTTTTATTATTATAAAGATTTTAAATTGTAATGGAGAAAGAGGCTTGGATTTTTAGCAATTAAAGTAATGAATATATTTGATGATTTCAGAAAAATTATTAGAAGAATTAAGTTTGAAAGAAAAGCAACTTTTTTAATCTAGACGTCAATATTTTTTATAATGTCATTTCTAGTAGGAGATCCTGAATTAGATATAGAATGTGTGATATTATATAATATAAGCTAGAAGTTTTGATTTAGTTTTGTATAAAAGTAAATAGAGTTTTGTTAAGATGAATAATCATGTGGAATTCTTTGTATTCCTTTTTTGTTAAGAAGAATACAAAGCTAAGAAATTTATAAGTTTTATAATTATGGTTGTCAGAATATACAGCATCTGAATCAAGTTTAATTTTATTATTTAATCAGCGATAGTCATGAAAATGATATTGTTATTGAAGTGTTAGAATAAATCGTAAACAGTATTTTTATTAATTTTTTTTATAAGAAAAAACTTTTAGATAATTGTTTATAAAAAACAGATTGGTTAATATTCATAGCGTTGCATAAATAAAGAAATAGAGTATTTAGGAGAAAGTTTAAAACTTACTTTGAATTATTTTTATGGAAAATAACAAATTCTTTTTTTCTGAATTATTTTTTTGCATTTGTTGTTTAAATTATAACAAAAGTCAATATATAATATAACCTACGGTCTATATAATGGAGAATTTTATCTAGTTTGTGTTTATTATATGGTGTATATGTAGTGTATATTATTAACTTTAGTAATTGAAATTATTGACAATATGGGGGGGGGGGGGGGGGGAACATAAATATTTTAAAAATCTTATTGGGCAAAGACATACGAAAAAACGAAGAAAAAAAAAAAAAAAAAAAAAAAA
>CAUERX010000002.1 GCA_959020415.1 uncultured bacterium
TTTAAAGTTTTTTATATGTCAAATTTTTTTTTTTTTTTGGGGTTTTTTATTTTTTTTTTTATACCCCCCCCCCCCCCCCCTATTGTCAATAGTTAAAGCATTATTTATTGTTATATATATTCTTTTCTAAAAATACTTTATTAACTTTTAAATATATTGTATAATAGTTAAACGAAAGGTGGGTTTGATTTGACTAATAACAATAATGCTTCTCAAAAACCGACTAAAACAATATGGGGAGCAAGTACATCGATAAGTTTTGTTAGAAATTTTTTTGATACTAAAAATCAAGCTATTAATTATACTTTAGGTGATCTTAAGCATGTTAACGCTTATTTATCTTCAATTGTAGATATAACCAGATATGATTATTATGAAAAATTAGGAGAATTCAATGATGTTATTAGTGTTCGCGGCTTAAAAAATTGGAGTAATAGTATTCATTATTTTCAAATATTTAAAGGATGGAATACTACTGGCGCTAATCATGCTATTTTAACTAGATTGAAAGCTACTGCTTATGGAATGAAGCTATCAAATGATAGATTTAATGAGGCAGAAGTATATTATTTAGACTATATATCACCTTATCCTGTTGCCTCTTCTTTATTTACCTATGATGGAACTCCCTTGGATGATGTTTATAAAGCATTTGAATGTCCTAAAGTAGTAGAAAGTAGACAAACTGAGGTAAGACGTTATCAAGATATGCCCTTAGAAAAAGTAAAAGAGTTCAAATTATAATGAACTCTTTTTAATTGAAAATATTAAATGGATAGCGGTTTGGTTTTGGTAATTCAAATTTAACTACTTCTTTAGTTGTGGGATGGATAAATTCTAATCGATGAGCAAATAAAGCAATTTGATCCTTGGGAGTATTTGGATTATATTTTTGATCACCATATAATGGATAATTGCGTGAAGAAAATTGGACTCTTATTTGGTGAGAACGTCCGGTTTTTAAATTTATTTTTACTAATGATAAATTATCTTTATATTCTAATAACTCATAACTTAATTCAGCTTGTTTCCCTGTTGGAGATATTTTAACAATATTTGTTTTTTGATCTTTTTCTAATTTATCTTTGAAAGTATCGCTATTTAGAACTTTGCCTTGAACAACAGCTAAATAAGCTTTTTTTAAAGTGTTATTTCTGATTTGTTCACTTAATCTCGAAGCGGCTTTACTAGTTTTCGCAAAAACCATGATACCTCCGACTGGTCTATCTAGACGTTGAACTAATCCAAGGTATACATTACCTGGCTTTTGGTACTTTTCTTTTAATTGTTTTTTTAATAAAGTTAGTAAGTCTTGATCTTTGCTACTATCAGCTTGAACAGGTATGTTTACGGGTTTATTAACGACTAATAAATGATTATCTTCATAAATAATATCAATCATTGCTTTCCCATCTTCCATATATTCCGCATGGTAAAATTAAATTGTTTTTAGTGACTTGTAGTCCTACTTCACCAGTTTCTACTTTACCCTCTGAATAAATTGGCATCATTGAAGTTTTTAACATATTACCTAAAACTATATTTGAAACCCCAGTCGTATAAGAGTTTATCAATAAAAACAATGGCTTATCACTTAAAATTTTCAAACAAGCTTCTAAAAGAACTGCTATGTTTTTTTCAAATTTCCAAACTTCTTTGTTTGGACCTCTTCCGTAACTTGGTGGATCCATAACAATAGCATCATATTTATTTCCACGACGATATTCACGTTCAACAAATTTTAAACAATCATCAACAATAAATCTAATGGTTTGGTCTTGTAAATGACATAGTTCCATATTTTCTTTAGCCCAAAGTGTCATTCCTTTAGAGGCATCAACTTGAACTACTTCAGCACCAGCTTTAGCGCAAGCCATAGTGGCTCCACCAGTATAGGCAAAAAGATTTAAAACTTTAATTGGTCTTTTAGCATTTCTAATTTTGTTCATCATGAAATCCCAATTAGTTGCTTGTTCAGGAAACAATCCAGTATGTTTGAAGTTAGTTGGAGTTACTTTAAATGTTAAATCTTTATAAGTAACTGTCCAATACTTAGGAAGTTTATTTTTAAAATCCCAATAGCCTCCACCTTTTTCAGAACGGTGGTAATGCCCATCAACATTAGTCCAATTTTTATCAAACTTTGTTTCCCACATTGCTTGAGGGTCAGGTCTTCTTAAAATATAGTTTCCCCATTTTTCTAATTTTTCGCCATTGCCAGCATCTATACATTCGTAGTCATGCCATTCATTACTAATTTTTAACATTTTATCACCTATTTTATTATACCTGATTACACATAATTAGGCAATAAAAAGGAGAGACACTAAGTCTCCCGAATCCCGAAATATATTCAACATATATGAATTGACACTTAACTAGCCTTGCCCCTGGCTTTTTTATTTCGGCATTCCTCCTTTATATTAATTATTATATGTAGTTTATTTTTAATCTTCAATAGTTTTTTTTTATTATAATGCTTCTTTACAGCAAGTTTTACACAGTTTTTGGAACTTTTCCACATTTTAACAAAAAAACCAAAGAATAATCCTTGGTTTGTTTTTTTGATTGATTAACGTTTTGAGAATTGTGGTGCACGACGAGCGCCTTTTAGTCCAGGTTTCTTTCTTTCCTTAGCTCTTGGGTCTCTTGTAACAAATCCTGCTCTTTTTAAAGTTTTTCTATAACTATCTTCGTTAGCTTCATTTTCTTTATCATATTCTAATAAAGCTCTTGTAATACCTAAACGGATAGCTCCTGTTTGTCCTGTAAATCCACCACCATTAACCTTAACAACGATGTCAAATGTCTTTTCATTATTTGTTGCAACTAAAGGTTGCATTAAATCCATAACATTAGTTTCATATGGCATGAAGTCTCTAACATCTCTACCATTAATAGTAATTGTACCTTTACCAGGTGCAACTAATTTAACTCTAGCAACAGATGCTTTTCTTCTACCAGTTCCAATGAATTCTCTTTTTTCTGCCATTTAAACCCTCCTAGTCCATCTTAAGTGCTTTTGGCTGTTGAGCACTATGTGGATGGTCTCCTTCTGCGTATACAAATAATTTTTTATACATTTGTCTTCCTAATCTACCTTTTGGAAGCATTCCTTTTACAGCTCTTTCAATCATTTCAACAGGATAATTTTCTTTCATTTGACGAGCAGTTCTTTCTCTTAAACCACCAGTAAATCTACTATGGTCATAATAGATTTTATCATTTAACTTATTTCCAGTTAAATTAATTTTACCAGCGTTAATAACGATAACGTAATCTCCTCCATCGATATGTGGAGTATAAGTTGGCTTATGTTTACCTCTTAAAACAGAAGCAACTTTTGTAGCTAGGCGACCTAAAGTTTCACCTTCAGCATCGATAACATACCATTCTCTAACTACATCTTCTTTTCTTTGCATGTATGTTTTCATAATAATTTCCTTTCTCCTTTACATTAGTAAGTTTTCCCAGGACTTACTCATGTGGGATAAATAAATGTACCAATATTGATTGTACTAAAAAAATAAATAAAAGTCAATAAAATTATATGTTTTTCTTATGTTTATATGCCTATTTTACTATTTTGTTTATATTAACTTTGCTTGCCAATAAACTTACCTTTTTCTTCGGCTGTTCCAGCGTAAGTATCTCGGGTTGAATATTTAACTTTATTAAAATAATATGTACCTCTTGTTTTTTTGACAGCAGTATATTTTTTTCTCTTTGTTTTAATGTAACTATCGTCTTCTTTAGAAAGTAGATACTCGCGAAGTGCTTGCAATTCCTCGATACTATATTCAGGTTTACTGTTTAATTCATTGCGGTAATATTCATCGCGCAAACGTTTTTGAGATTTTCTTTTACTATCAATTAAAAACTTTCTTCTTTCTCTTCTTCCAAAATGTTCAAAAGAATCAATAAAACTGAAAGTAACTAAATCAATTATATCATCCCTAAATATATTGGTAAAAAGATGCCTTCGTTGACCTGTAAATAATCCTTTTTCTCCTAAAATTTTTGCATCATAATATCTTTTATTTTCATCCATGCAAACATCTAAATAATAACCATCCTGTTTGGTAGCAATTACTATTTGACCAGGAATGCTCATAAATTCTACCTTTTGAATAACATTTTCTACCGCACTTTCAGATTTTTTTTGTGTTTCAAATCGACCAAAGACATCATTAATCCGTGACGGTTTTAATACGTATAAATTACTTGTTTGATAAACTGTTTCCATAATAAAACCTCCCAGATATTATATTATATCACATTTTTTGTTTTTCTCTTCCTTTTTTATTTATTACACTTATGCTTTAAGAAATATGTTGATTTAATATGGTTTTGAATGGGGAGAAAAAAACGTATTTCAATATAATACGTCTTTTAGATATAACCCTTCTGGAGCCGCAGTTTTTCCAGCTTTCTTTCGATCTTCTTCCTTTAAGATATCAATAATATCTTCACTTTTTCTTTTTCCTTCACCAATTTCAATCAGGGTTCCAATCATATTGCGGACTTGGTATCTTAGAAAGCCCGTTCCTAAAAATGATAAAGTTATTTTATTAACGTTTTTAATATCCCTAATTAAATTAGTTTGAACAATGCTTCTTGTATAATCTTCTTTTTCGTCATCAGCTTTGGTAAAAGACTTAAAATTATGAGTTCCCTCCAAATATTTTAGGGCTCTTTCCATTTCAACGACGTCTAATTTTCGATTATATTGATATATATAGTCTTTTTCAATGGGATTATATTCCCCCATATTAATCACATAAATATATTCTTTAGCTTTTACATTATATCTAGCGTGAAAATCATCAGCAACTATTTCAATACTTTTAATATAAATATCTTTTGGGATTAAACTATTTAAGCCATCTTTTAATTTTTCTGGAGTGATGTGTTTCATTTCTAGGTCGAAATGAGCTTTTTGATTATAAGCATGAACCCCAGCATCTGTTCTTCCAGAAGCATGAATATCGACTTTCTTACCTCCATTAATTGTTTTTAAGGCCTTTTCAATTTCGCCTTGAACTGTTTTTTGTTTTGGTTGTTTTTGATAACCTTTATATCTTGATCCGTCATAGGCGAATGTCATAAAATATCTCACAATATTACTCCTCTCATTATGATAACTATTACTATAGCTATATGTATTACTAATAAATAACTATCAAAGATTTGCCACTTATTTATCCTAAAATTAGTTCTTGTTTTTTCAGTACTAAACAACCTTAAAATCATTGATGTTTTTAAATTATTTAATCTTCTTAATGATAATGTTAAAGCTGGTTTGATCATATCTTTAACAGCACTAAACCACGTTTTTAAGCTTATTCGATAGTCAATACCACGGCTAGCTTCTGATTTTAAAATATAGTTACTTTCATCGATAGCGGTAGGAATAAATCTTAGAGCTAAACTAATATTTAAAGCCAGTGTGTTTACTTTAATGTTTAAATAATTTAATGGCCACAAAACTTTTTCTAAACCATAAACAATTTCTGTTGGTGGTGTGGTTAAAGTTAGTATAGCCAAATAAATAACAATTAAGACTATATCAATTAATATCATTGCCCCAGAGGCAAATGATAAAGTTAGCAGTGAAGATATGATGAATGTGATTAATAACACATATCTTAAATTTTTAATTATGTGGTAATAAACTGTTAATGGAATATTAGTATTCATAATCATGATCATAACTAGCAGAGTTAGAATTCCAGTAATTTGGAAATCTCTAGCAATTAATACCATTATTATAAAGATAATTGTGCAGATGATTTTTGAAAGGGGATTCATTCCATGAATATTTGATTTGGTAGGAAAGTATCTACCTACTGAAACATTATTTAACATAACGATATACGTCCTTCATTAAATCATTAATATCGTCCCTGTATCCAATATTAATATTTTTCTTTTGTTTTACCAAATGCGAAAATTCAATTATCTTTGGCATGTTAATATGATATTTATTTAGCATTTCATAGTCTCCAAAAATAGTATATTTATCACCAGAGGCCACAATTTGCCCTTCATTAACAACAAAGATTTGGTCTGAAACGCTGTGAAGGACATCGGTATCACCACTGACAATAACTATTGTTTTATTATACCTTAATTTCATCATTTTAAGGAGCTTAATTAAGTGTTTACGGCTAGCAGTATCCAATCCCATTGTAGGTTCATCAAGGAGGATTATCTTAGGGTTAAAGGCTAATATCATAGCGATAGCTACTTTCCTTTGCTCTCCGCGGCTAAGTTCAAATGGTGAACGATTTAAAAAACTATCATTTAATCCTACCATTCTTAGTGAATCACTAACACGCTTATCTTTTTCATCTAATTTAAAGTTAAAATTTTGAAGGGCAAATTCGAGTTCTTCTTTAACGGTATTTAAGAAAAATTGTTTTTCCGGCTCTTGATAAACAACACCTATATTTGGTCTTAAGTTTTCAATATTACTAATTTGTTTTTTTGAATTTATTTTATAATCTCCAATTATAATAGTTCCACTACTTGGAAATTTTAAAGCTCCCATTAATTCTAAAATGATGCTTTTGCCTGAACCGTTTGGTCCAATTATACTAGTGATGGTGTTTCCAGTAATTGTAAAATTTAGATCTTTTAAAATTTGAGTTTTAAGTTGAGTTCCCTCATTACATGTGTAATTAATTTTTTCAAATTTTATTTCCATAAATCATCCACCAACTTTTCTGGATCAAAATAAATTTTATTAATTAAATTATAAAACTTTAATTTATTAGATAAAGCAACAATAAATGGTAAATCTAATTTTGCTTTTTCAAAGTCTTCTTCGTGTTCCAAAACTTCTTCTTTTGGTCCAGATAGAATAACTTTCCCTTTATCTAAAAGAATAATTGTATCACCATAAAGACAATCTTCTAAATTATCTGTTACCTGAATAACAGTCATATTATTTTCTTTATTAAGTCTTTTTATAATTGTTAAAACATTTTCGCGAACTTTGTTATCTAGGTTATTAAAACCTTCATCGATAATTAATAATTTGGGATTCGTAACTAAAGCAGCTGCTAAGGCAACTAGCTGCTTATTTTGAACATCTAAGGTATGGGGCTCTAATTCTAAAAAATTTTCAAGATTTAATTGTTTAGTTATATCTTTTATTTTATCTTTTATTTGTTTTGGTGGCATTTGCAAATTTTCTAATGAAAAAGCAATTTCATCCATTACGGTTTCAGCAACAAAATTTTGTTCTGGATTTTCAAAAACAACGCCAATTTTCTTTCTTATTTTTTTAAGGTTTTCCTTAATAATGGGAATTGAGTCACACATAATAACTGAGTTTCCATAAATCAGACCCAAAATTAGTTTAACTAATGTTGTTTTCCCGCTGCCGTTGGCGCCTAAAACAGTTGTAAATGAACCTTCTTTGATGGTTAAAGTTAAATTATTAAAGACAGAGATATCTTTATATTTAAAATCTAATCCATCTATTTCAATTATATTTTTCATACGCCAATCACCACAGTTTATATTATAATATAAAAAGCTTTCATTTACAACTTGATAGGGGGGATTGGTAATAAAAAGCACATAATTTTACTTAATTATGCGTTTTTGTTCCTATGAATTTTATAAACGATTTTTAAAAGTATTTTTCTTGGAATAAATCTAGTTAAGAAAACAGCTACTTTCATTTTAAACTTTGGAATAATTATTAATTTTTCATTAAACATTTTTTTGATAGCATATTTAGCAACGTCCATACTATTTTGACTTTTAATAGCAAAAGAAACATTAGCTACTCTATTGAATTCAGTATCAACTGGTCCAGGACATAAAACGCTTATTGAAACATTACTTCCTTCTTTTTTTAATTCTTCATAAATTGCTTCGCTTAAGTTTACGACATAACTTTTCGAAGCGTAATATGTAGCCATAAGTGGTCCAGGCATAAAGCCAGCAGAAGAGGCAACGTTTAGAATATATCCTTTATCGCGCTTTTTAAAATCTTTTAAGAATAGCTTCGTTAATGTGTGAACGCCTTTAATATTTAAGTCAATCATGTCTAATTCTTTGTCAATGTTAGACTCTGCGAATTCACCAAAAAGACCAAATCCAGCGTTATTGATTAAAATATCAATTTTTTCTTTTTTAACTTTGTTATATAGTTTCATGCAATTAAAGGTACTTGAAACATCCATAATGATAACTTCAGCTTTATCACCTAGTTCTTTAGCCAATTTTTCTAATTTTGTTTTTCTACGGGCGACTAAAATTACTTCATAACCTTCTTCAACTAATACTCTAGCCATATCAGCGCCTAATCCAGAACTTGCGCCAGTTATTAATGCCTTCATAATATCACCCATTTCTATTTATCTATTATATAGCAAGGTTTTTTATTTGTAAACCTTATTAATTGACATTTTAATATTTGTTTTATATGGTTTAATTAATAAATATATACCTATAAATGATTATAACGAACAAAAAAGATCATAATTATTAGTTTTTTAAATTTGTTTTTTTTAAGTTTTCTACTTCTTTAGTTAAAGCATTAATCATTTTTTGCATCATAATAATCGTATCTTCATCAGACATTTGACCATTTGATGTTTGGCCGTGTCGTTCTTGTTGAAGCTGCAAAAAATAAGCGTTTGTACAAAGAACTTGGGCAATTAACATAAGCCAGTTGCCTAGAGCGTTTTGCTCATTGGCACTGTTGTCGTCAATTAAAAGATAACCGATAGCAACTGCACTTAGAGTGAATAATTTTGGAGGGACATCTGGTATCATAATTGCAATATCCCCCCTTTATATAAGTTTATTTTTATTTTACTTTTATATACAAAAAAGGCGAATCATCGTCTTTTTTTATGAGCATTGAATGGTATACAGGACTGAACTTTTTCGTTAGTACTTTTAACATAATTATAGATAAATTCTGATTTATCTGGAGCAATTTCATTACCATATTCTAATAAAATACTTTCAATTCCCTGACTTGCCAAATAGTCAAGGTTTTGAACAACGTCATCGACGATTGGATAATGATGATGCATAATATAATCAATAATTGAATGAGCTGGAAATGCTTGATTACCTATATAACAATAACCTTCATTTGAACCAATATTAAAAGCATTAAAAGCTAAGGCGTTATCAAAAGAAGGAGCTAAGCGATAGCAAAATCTTCTTTCATTATAGATGACCTCAATGTTTTTCAAACGTCTATCTTCATTATCAATTATACAATCACCGAATACCATTCTGATATATTGTCCTTTCATCGTAGCAATTTCCTCTTCGCTAATTCCCATAAGATTCCCGAAAATACTAAATACTCTATAAAAACATCTATCTATATTTTTCTGTTCGTCGTTAGCAGATGTTCTTGCCCACCTGTTATGCGTAAGACTAATTGTAACATCTGCATCATCAACTAAGAAACTATCGATGATACAACAATTTGGATCTGTTATACCCAAAAAATCTAATTGTGAACCATTGGTATTAATTCCTAATCTAGCATTTACGCTGTCAATATGCAAACTGTTTAATATTGTTGCGGCAAGGCTTTCCATAATATCTGCATCTGGAGAGGTTACATCATTATATTTTATTAATCTTTTGGTAGGACTAGTAACCCAGTATTTAGTACTATAACCTCGTGGTTCTTCATATGTTTTTGATAACTCTGATATATTAATTCTCTCCATATGTTTTTTGTCTTCCTTTTGATAAATTTTCTTGTTTAACGATTTCAATATTATCTGTCATTAGGATTCCGTTACTGGATTCTAAAAGTCTTATTTTTTCCTCTTCGTTTATAGAATTTCCTTTTCTTTTAATACGGCTATCAAAGGTTGAAAATAAATTTTCACTTTGATATTCTTGATCAACTTCTGGAAATTCTGGAAATCCGACAAAGCCGATTCGACTAGCGATACTGACACCTTCATTATCATATGAAAACATCCACTGACCATCATAATTTAAATAACCAATAGTACACGTAAACTTATCATCATATCTTTTCCATAAAACGTTAAAATTAGCCATAATACCACCTCTTGGAAACTTATTATATCACATTTAAATATAAATTGCACATAAAAAAAGGTATATCTATACCCCTTTTTCAGTTCATTTTTTAATTTTCTATTATTTAATTAGTTTTTATTTTTCAAAATCCAAGAAGGCAAATCATTGACAAATTTTAATAAGAAATCAATACTCATCAATAGTTGAATTACTTCTGATCTTTGACCTTCTACATACATTCCTTGGTCGTAATATTCAATTACTTCTTCTTCAATAAGTGAGCTAGTATACATTTCAATGAAGTGTTTATTTGATTTATGAGCCTTTTTCAAATATTCAATAGCTTTCTTGTCATTTCCTAGTTTATAATATAAACAAAGTATAGAAACATTAAAAGTTAGACTATCTTCTGGAAATTTCTTTAAAAACTTTTTAGCTTTTCCTTCGTCTTCAAAATGGGTATAGAGTCCTAATGGGTAATATCTTGTACCTGTATTGTTGCTTTCGTTTAATCTAATAATTTCTTCAGCCACACTAATAGCTTTTTCATACGTCCTTGGTCAATAAAGATTTATCATTTGTTAAAATAACTCTATAATATATGACCTAGTTTCAAATGACCTATATCTTCTTTTTCAAAATAGTCTTCTAATTCTAAAGCATCTTTTTCATCTTTAAGAATTATAACTATTTGTTTGTTAGCAACTTCTAAGTCTTTTTTCTATATAAGCTAAGAACAATTTGGTATCAGCACTAGTGGAATCAATTTTAATTTCTTCTTTTGTCAGCCTTTTGGCTGCTTTAATATTGTCACTTGATTGGGCCTCTTCTAATTTGTCTAATGCTTTAATTCTTGGGGACTCTTCTATGTTTAGATTATTTGAATTATATTTAAACATAAATTCTTCAATGTAAGCTTGCATTTCTTCTTCAGTTTTCGGTTTTTTTGGTAGTAAATTCATTTTATTATGAATTTTATCCAGTTGTATGTCCTCAGTAATACCTCTTTCTGCAGTTACTATAACATATTTCTATGATAATAACAATTTTTACTTAAGAATTCGATAAAAAGCTCGTATATATTTTTTAGTAACAGTCAACATCAATTTTATATTGTGATACATCCTTTCGCATTTTTTTGTATTGTTCTTGATTTATTATATATATTTTGGGTTCTTTTAAATTACAAACATAATAAATATAAGCATTTTCATGATTATTAATGAATTCATCTTCATTGGGAGAAATATAAAATGTTATATGATTATCACTATTATTACTTGAATTTGTTTTTACTTCGATATATATGATGTTGCCTTGTTCATCAAAACTCTTAATATCATAGCCAGCACTGTCATCAATTTCAAAACATTTTTCTATGTTTTCGATCAATTTTGGTTGATCCTTCAGTTTTTCTATTTCATAGTTTAAAGCTATTATTTCGCCTTTTAAACCTACTTTCATTTGTGTTTTAAGCTGTTCTACATAATTTATTTTTCTTTTAGGCTTTGTTTTCTTTTCTTGTTTTTCGCGAGGTTTGGTTTCTTTGAAATCAACAATTTTAGTATTTAATGATAATTCTAAATTATCTGGTATTAATTGCTTTACTTTTGTTTTATCTCTTTGATTATACATGTTTAAAAATTCTTTAATATAAAAATCTATGTTATCAAAATGATTATAATTTCTAAATTCGATAAACCTACCAGTAATAATTTCTTGATATAGTTTTTCAATATATGTATCAAATAGGGTATCTTGATGGATAGATCCACTTACATTTTGCTCGGCAATTAAAATCTGATTGTTAAGCTCTTCTTTTACTTTGAAAAGGCATTTATACTCATATGGATTTTTAGGATCGTTATAATATACTTCTTTGCAACCAGTTGTGTTTAAATAAGTTAAACATAGTATACTTAAATCGTAGTTATATAAATCTTTAACGCTGGTTAAAATAATATCATAGAAATAAATATCTTCTATATAGTCCTTTATTACTCTGCCAATCATCCTTTTTCTTACACTCATGATGGTGCTAAGTTTCTCTTTAAATAACATATTAAGACTACTTTTCCCAATATGTTCTTTAATTGTCAATTGTTTCCAATCTTCTTCAGTTAAATCGTAAACACTCAATTCTTCCCCGTTTTCTTTCCTCTTTTCTAATTTTTTATATAATCTTTGATTCACAATTTCATACCTCCTATTTGATTGTGTTATATAATTTTAGATGTTAACAATACCTATAAAGAAAATATATCTTTTACTAAAAAGTAGGCTTTACAAAACTTTTTAAGTCTGTACTAGCCCTTTATTCACAAATAGTATATCATATTTCCAAAAAATGACAAGTTTTAATAAAAAAAGAAATGCTTATTTAGCATCTCCTTCTACAAGTTCGATTTGAACCATTAAAGCATCATCGCCTCTACGTTCATCTAATTTTAAGATTCTAGTGTAACCACCATTTCTAGTAGCATAACGAACTGCTAAATCATCAAAAACTTTTTTAACAGTTGCTTTATCATTCTCTAAGAATGCTAATGCTTTTCTTCTAGCAACTAGTGAACCATCTTTACCATAAGTAATCATTTTGTCAACAAACTTACGAGCTTCTTTGGCTCTAGTCTCAGTTGTAACTACTTTTTCATTATTGATAATATCTCTAGTTAGATTGGCAAGCATACTTCTTCTATGTTTGTTATCGCGTCCTAGTTTTCTATAAGCCATAATATTCCTCCTAACTAATTAATCTTCATCGCGGAATTTAAGTCCCATATCTTTAATCTTATCCATAACTTCTTTTAAAGATTTTTTACCTAAATTACGTATTTTCATCATTTCTAATTCGGTTTTTTCAGTTAAGTCACCTAAAGTATTGATATTTGCACGTTTTAAACAGTTATAAGCTCTAACTGAGAAGTCTAAGTCATCGATTGATGTTTCTAGTTTTTTAAGTTTACTATCTTCTTGTTTAGCGTTCATAAATCCTGTAATGTCAGCAATTTCACTTAAATTGGTAACGATATTCAAATGTTCAATTAATATTTTAGCGCCTAAAGCCATTGCTTCTTCAGGTCTAATTGAACCATTTGTTTCAACTTCCATTGTTAATTTGTCATATGAAGCATCTTGACCAACACGAGCATTGTCAACATAAAAGTTGATTCTCTCGATTGGTGAATATAAAGCGTCGATTGGAATAAAACCAATTTTATCATTTTCGACATATTTTTTGTTGTCAGCTGATAATACTGAACCTCTACCACTAGCGATAATAAATTCCATATCTAATTTTCCACCTTTTGCTAAAGAGGCAATTACGTGATCCGGATTGATAATTTCAATGTCAGCATCACATTCAATATCAGCAGCGGTTACAACTCTTTCTTCATGAACTGATAAATGAGCTGTTTTAATTTCTTCAGAATGATTTTTAATAACGATACCTTTTAAGTTTAAAACAATAGAAGTAACATCTTCAACTACACCTTCAATAGTTTGGAACTCATGCATAACACCGTCAATTTTAACAGCAACGATAGCACTACCTGGCATGCTTGAAAGCATTACTCTTCTCAAGGCATTTCCTAAGGTTGTTCCGAAACCTCTTTCTAAAGGTTCTAATTCGAATTTTCCATAATTATTATTTTCAACATATTCTGTTATTTTATATACTGGTTTTTCAAAATTTAACATAATGACTCCCTTCTTTTATCCGCGTGGTCGTTTTGGTGGACGACATCCGTTATGTGGGATAGGTGTTGTATCAGAAATTGAAGTAATTTCTAATCCTGCAGTTTGTAATGAACGAATTGCTGTTTCACGTCCAGAACCTAATCCTTTAGCGTATACTTCAACTCTTTTCATACCCATTTCAGTAGCAGCTCTTCCAGCAGCTTCAGCAGCTTGACCTGCAGCGAATGGAGTTGACTTTTTACTACCTTTAAATCCTAATGTTCCAGCTGATGCCCAACTAATAGCATTTCCGTCTTTGTCAGTAAGAGTTACGATAGTATTGTTAAATGTTGAATGAATAAAGGCTTTTCCTTCTGGAATATTTTTCTTAACTTTACGTTTTCTTGCTTTATAAGCCATATATAATAACCTCCTTCACGTTTATTATTTTTTCTTGTTTGCGATTGTTGTAGGTTTTCCTTTACGAGTACGAGCATTTCTGTTTGTTCTTTGTCCTCTAACTGGTAAACCTCTTTTATGACGAGTACCTTCGTAAGAATTGATTTCCATCTTTGTTTTGATGTTCATATTAGTTTCGCGACGTAAGTCACCTTCTGTTAAATATTTATTAACTTCGTCACGAATAGCTACTAATTCTTCGTTTGTTAAATCACCCGCTTTTTTATCTTTATTAACTTTTGCATCTTTTAAAATTTGGTTTGATAAACTTCTACCAATACCATAGATATAAGTTAAAGCGATTTCGATTCTTTTATTGTTTGGTACATCTACACCTTTTATACGTGCCATAAAACACCTCCTATTAACCTTGTCTTTGTTTATGTTTTGGGTTGTCACAGATTACGTAAACTTTCCCTTTTCTTCTAACTATTTTACATTTGTCACATATTTTTTTGACTGATGGTCTTACTTTCATAATATACCTCCTATTATTTTCTATAGGTTATACGCCCGCGTGTTAAGTCGTAAGGTGATAATTCCACAGTTACTTTGTCACCTTTTAAAATGCGGATATGGTTAAGGCGCATTTTACCAGAAACGCGAGCTTTTATAACGTGTTTGTTTTCAAGGGTTACAACGAATTCACCGCCTGGGATTACTTCCACGACTAGTCCTTCTACTTCTATAACGTCTTGTTTGGCCATCTTATCACCTCCTGGTTAAAATTTCATATCCATCTTTAGTAATGAGAACTGTATGTTCAAAATGTGCGGATGGTTTATCATCAGCTGTTATGATTGTCCAATCATCATCTAAAATGTATATATTTCTAGTGCCCAAATTAAGCATTGGTTCCACCGCAATAACCATTCCTTCTTTTAAAATAGGTCCGGTATGAGGATTACCATAGTTAGGAACATCCGGCTGTTCATGAACATCAGTTCCAACACCATGACCAACTAGTTCCTGAACTACTGCTAAATTATGAGCCTCTGCGTATTTACTAACAGCATGGCCAATATCACCTACTCTGATACCATCTTTTATGACAGAAAGTCCTTCAAATAAAGATTGTTCAGTATGTTTTAGTAAATACTCTTTTTCTTCTGATATTTTTCCAACTGGGTAAGTCCATGCGGAATCACCATGATAGCCTTTATAACAGGCGCCAATATCAATGGAAATAATATCTCCTTCTTTTAATTTTCGATTACTTGGTATTCCATGAACAACTTCTTCATTAATTGAAGCACAAATTGTTCCTGGAAATCCATCATACCCTTTGAATGATGGAGTTGCTCCTCTTTTTATTATGTAATCGTACGCTAAATCGTCTAATTCCTTGGTTGTAATACCTGGTTTAATAAAAGGTTTTAAGTAATTATGTGTACTTCCAGTTATTTCACCAGCAATTCTTAAGAGTTCGATTTCTCTTGGAGTCTTAATGCTTATCATAAAGGCCTCCTATAATTTGTTCAATACCTTTAAAGGCATAATCCGAATTTTTACTGCTATCAACATGATAAGCCATATTCTTGCTTTCATAATACTTGATTAGCGGTGCAGTTTCTTTTTGATAAATTTGATAGCGTCTTTCAAATGTTTCCTTGCTATCATCATCACGGTTTATTAAATTACCATGACATTTATCACAAATACCTTCTTGTTTTGGCTTGCTTTCTTCAATTAAATCATTGAAAACTTCGCCACAATTTGAGCATATTTTGCGGCCAATTATTCTTTTAGCGGCAATTTCTTTATCTAAATCTAATACGATAACAATGCCTTTATCTTTGTGAAGTTTTTCTAACAATTCATCGTAAATTTTTGCTTGCTTAAGGTTTCTTGGAAAACCATCTAAGACATAGCCTTTATCACAATCATCTTCTTTTAGTCTTTCTTCTAGCAGTCTAGTAACTAATTCATCACTAGCAAATTGTCCTTGACTTAATTTATTTTGTAAATCTTCATCGTCAACATTTCGAAGCAAGTCACCAGTGGAAATATGAGGTAACCCATATTCCCTACTTACTTTAGCTGACTGTGTGCCCTTACCTGCCGCCGGAGGGGCGATAAAAGTTATATTCATTAATGCCCTCTTCTTTTTTTGTAGCTTCGGCTAATTAGATTACTTTCAAGTTGTTTATATGCTTCTAAGACAACGGCAACAACGATTATCAAACCTGTACCACCTAGTGATACGGTTGTTGGTAAGGTTGAAATTGCTCCGAAGATATATGGTAGTCCTGCAATAACTGCTAGGAAAATTGAACCAACGATTGTAATTCTAATTAGAACTTTACTAACATATTTTTCAGTTTCTGCTCCCGGGCGTACCCCAGGAATATATCCACCATTTTTCTGCAAGTTTTCTGATAATTCTTTTGGTTTGATTGTTACAAACGTATAGAAATATGAGAAAGCTACGATGAAAATAATGAATAAGATAAATCCAGTTACTGATGAAAGACTTAGCCATTTATTGACAAAAGCCATCCACGAATCGTTCTTTGAAAATTGAGCGATTAGGGCTGGAACTGAAATTAGGGCAGATGCGAAGATAACTGGTATAACACCTGCTGAATTTAATTTGAATGGCATATATGTTTGATTACCACCATAACTACTTGTAGTTTTATTCGCATATTGTACGGGAATTCTTCTTTCAGCAAGCTGAACATATAGAACGCCCAAAATAATTGCGACATAAACAAGAACAAAAACAATGAATGAAACAACACCTAAGAATGCACTTTGGGTTGTAGCAGTATTAACTAAAGTACTCCAAGCTTCAGTAAACATATATGGAGTAGATGCTAAGATACCGGCCATAATAATCATTGAAATACCGTTTCCTAAACCTTTAGTAGTGATTTGATCACCAATCCAAAGTAATAATGAGGTACCAGCAGTTAATACTAATGATACTTCTAGATAATCAATTACCTCACCATTTGGCATAAAGGCAAATGAGAACATATAACCTTGAACAAAGGCTAAAACAATACCTACTATTCTTGTAATTTGATTAATTTTATTTCTTCCAGTTTGTCCTTGTTTTGATAATTCGGTAAAATACGGAATTATATCCATTTGCAGAAGTTGCATAACAATTGATGCTGTGATGTATGGCATAACGCCTAAAGCAAAAATTGAGAAATTTTGCATGGCGCCACCGCCCATCATATCAAGTAGTTGTAAAAATCCAACGTTTAAATTTTCGTTATCAACACCAGGAACAACAACAGCTGTTCCTAATTTAAAGATAAATAGGCATGCTAAGGTAAACCATATTTTTTTACGCAAATCTTTGTTAGCTGGGCTAAAGATCTGCTTAACCCATTTAAACAATTAGATCACCTCTGCTTTTCCACCTAATTTTTCTATCTGTTCTTTAGCGGTTTTAGAAAATTTATTAGCTTTAACAGTTAATTTTTTTTCTAAAGTGCCATTTCCTAAAATTTTAAGTCCATCTAAGGTGTTCTTTACTAATCCCATGTTTTTTAAGATTTCTGGAGTAATTTCTGCTCCATCTTCAAATTTATTTAAATCATCTAAGTTCATAATAGCATATACTTTTTTGAATCTGGCATTTGAGAAACCTCTTTTTGGAAGTCTTCTGAATAATGGTGTTTGACCACCTTCAAAGCCGATTCTTACGCCGCCACCACTTCTTGAGTTTTGACCGTTTTCACCGCGTCCAGCTGTTTTACCTGTGCCGCTTCCTGGTCCACGACCTACTCTTTTACGAGTTTTAGTTGCGTTTGGATTTGGTTTTACTGTATGTAATTTCATTATAAAATCTCCTCCACTTTTTTTCCACGTAATTTAGCTACTTGTTCAACAGTTTTTTGTTGTTTTAAAGCATCTAAAGTGGCATATGCCATATTAACTTTGGTATTTGAACCTAATGATTTAGATAAAATATCTTTTACACCGGCAAGTTCTAGGACAGCTCTAACTGGTCCACCGGCTTTAACTCCTGTACCTTTAGAAGCTGGCTTAAGCATAACTTTACTTGCCCCTCTTCTACCGATAGCTTCATGTGGGATAGTATGTTCATCTACTAATGCTACTTTAGTGATATTTTTAGTAGCGGCAGCAACGGCTTTTTTAATAGCATCTGGCACTTCAGCAGCTTTGCCTGAACCGATACCAACTTTACCTTTTCTGTCTCCTACAACTACAGTAGCAGCGAAACGTAATTGACGACCACCTTTTGTTACTTTTGTAACACGTCCAATATTAATAACTTCTTCGTCATATAATTTTGGGCGAGGTTCTCTTCTTCTAGTTTCCACTTCTTTCCCTCCTTTAGAATTCTAATCCATTTTCGCGAGCAGCATCAGCTAATGCTTTAACACGCCCATGATATAAGTATCCGCCTCTATCGAATACTACTTTTGTAATTTTTGCTTCTTTTGCTCTAATAGCCACTAATTCTCCGACTTTGGTAGCTGCTTCTATGTTTCCACCATTAACTAGATTCAATTCTTTATCAATTGAAGAAGCACTTACTAAAGTTTTACCCTCACTATCATCAATGATTTGAGCGAAGATATTGCTATTAGATCTAAACACGTTTAATCTAGGGATTTCAGTAGTTCCAGCGATTTTTGCTCTAACTCTGTCGTGTCTAGCAAGACGTACTTTATTACGATTTTCTTTTTTTATCATAATATCTTCTCCTTTATTTTTTTAATTAAGCAGCTTTTTTACCAACTTTACGGATAATGTGTTCATCTTTATAACGAATACCTTTTCCTTTGTATGGTTCTGGTTTTCTAATTTTTCTAACATTTGCAGCGAATTCACCAACTAATTGTTTATCAATTCCTTTAACTGTTAGTTCAGTGTTGCTTGGACTTTCTAAAGTGATGCCTGCTGGGATTTCTATATTTACTGGATGAGAATATCCGGCAGTTACGACTAATTCATTTCCCTTAATAGCGAAACGATATCCAACACCTACTGATTCTAATTTCTTTTCAAAACCTTCTGTTACACCAACAATCATATTTTGAATGTTAGCGTTAGCTGTTCCGTGGAAGTTTTTATATTCATCGTTTTTTCTTTCAACGATAACTTCATTTCCTTCTACTTTAACTGTAATGTGTTTGTTTATTTCAGTAGAAAGTTCTCCCTTTGGACCTTTAACTGTAACGATGTTGCCATCAGTAGTTAATGTAACATTTTCAGGTAATGAAAGTACTCTGTTTCCAATTCGACTCATTTTACTTTCCTCACTTTCTACCAAACGTATGCTAAAACTTCGCCACCTAATGATTTGGCTTTAGCATCCTTACCAGTCATAACACCTTGTGATGTAGAGACGATAGCGATGCCTAGTCCGTTTAAAACTTGTGGCATGTCTGAAGCTTTTGCATATACACGTAATCCTGGTTTAGAAATTCTCTTTAGTCCTGTAATTACGCGTTCTTTTTTATCTCCATATTTTAGAGTTAATACTATTGTATTTTGAATATTCTTTTCTACAACTTTGTAGTTAGCGATATATCCTTCTTCTTTTAAAATCTTTGCGATTTCTTCTTTGATGTTTGAAGCGGGTACTTCAACTTCGATGTATCGCATTTGATTAGCATTACGAATTCTCGTAAGCATATCAGCGATTGGATCTGATACCATCTATATCCTCCCTTCATTTTGCCAAGTGATTACCAACTTGATTTAGTAACTCCTGGTATTTGTCCTTTATAAGCTAAGTTTCTGAAGCAAATACGGCAAATTCCATATTTTTTAAGTACTGAATGTGGTCTTCCACAAATTTGGCAACGTGTATAAGCACGTACTTTGTACTTTGGCTTTCTGTTAGCTTTTACAATCATACTTTTTCTAGCCATAATTTCCTCCTAATTTGTTATTTTTTAAATGGCATACCGAAACCTTTAAGTAAGTCTAATGCTTCTTCATTAGTTTTTGCAGTCGTTACAAATACGATATCCATTCCACGCACTTTAACAACATTATCATATTCTATTTCTGAGAAAATTAATTGTTCGTTAAGACCTAAAGTGTAGTTTCCTCTACCATCAAATGATTTTGGACTAATTCCTCTAAAGTCTCTAACACGTGGTAATGTAATACTAATTAGTTTGTCTAAAAAGTTATACATGTTTTCACCTCTTAAAGTTACTTTACAACCAATTGCTTGGCCTTCACGAACTTTAAATCCAGAGATAGCTTTTTTAGCTTTAGTAACAATAGGCTTTTGTCCAGTGATGATTTTTAAATCTTCTACAGCAGCATCTAATAGCTTACTATTTGAAGTAGCATCACCAACACCCATATTTACAACTATTTTATCTAATTTAGGTAGTTCCATTACACTTTTATAATTATATTTTTCTCTTAAACTAGGTACGATTTCTTTACTATACTTTTCTTGTAGGCGGTTCATATATACCCTCCTTTCAGGTTTAGTCAAGCTTTTCATTGGATTTTCTTGACGTTCTTATTTTCTTACCATCTTTTGTAGTAGTGTGTCCGATTCTAGTTCCCTTTTTGGTTTTAGGATCAATTATCATAACGTTAGATGCATGAATTGGTCTTTCGATTTCGATAATTTCACCATTTTGTCCACCGTTTGGTTTAACATGCTTATGGGCGATATTAACACCTTCAACGATGACTTTATCATCGGCTTTAAGGGTTTTTATAATTTTGCCTTCTTTGCCTTTGTCTTTACCAGCAATGACAACTACTTTATCTCCTTGTTTTAATTTCATATTATTCCTCCAAACGATTATAGTACTTCTTTTGCAAGTGATACTATTTTCATAAAATCTTTCTCACGTAATTCACGTGCAACTGGTCCAAAGACACGAGTTCCAACTGGTGATTTATCGTCTTTGATGATGATGCATGCATTGTCATCAAACTTGATATAAGACCCGTCTTCTCTTCTTAAACCTTGTTTTGTTCTAACGATTACTGCTTTAACAACTTTTCCTTTGCCAACAGTACCGTTTGGTGTTGCCTGTTTAACAGTTCCAACAACTATATCTCCAATGTTACCGGTTTTAACTTTGCTGCCTCCTAACACTCCAATGACTAACAGTTTGCGAGCACCAGAATTGTCAGCTACTTTTAATACGGTTTCTGGTTGAATCATATTATTCCTCCTTTATTTTGAGTTATAAAATAACTGCTTTTTCAACTATTTCTACTAAACGATAATGTTTAGTCTTTGATAGTGGCCTAGTCTCGACAATTCTTACTGTGTCACCAAGTCCAGCAATATTATGCTCATCATGTACAGTATATTTCTTTGAATAAATTGCTCTTTTCTTATATTTTGTATTTGTTCTATAAGTAGAAACTACAACTTGTATAGTTTTATTGTTTTTTATACTAGTAACCTTTCCAATTAATTCATGTTTTCTTTCCATAATAACCTCCTAGTCTTGCATTTCGCGTTCACGTAAGATTGTTTTCATACGTGCGACAGCCTTTCTAAGTTCTTTGATTCTAGCTGGCTTTTCAAGACTACCAGTAGCTTGGCTGAAACGTAGATTAAATAATTCTTCTTTGCATTCAGCGATTTTTGCTTTTAAATCTTCATCGCTTAATTCTCTTAGTTCATTACTTTTCATTTGCCTCACCACTTTCTTTCTTTACAAACTTACACTTAATTGGAAGTTTATGCATTGCTAAACGTAATGCTTCGCGTGCTACTTCCTCACTTACTCCGGCTACTTCGAACATAACTTTACCTTTTTTAACTACAGCAACCCACTCTTCTGGAGCTCCTTTACCTTTACCTTGACGTGTTTCAAGAGGTTTCTTTGTTAATGATAAGTGTGGGAAAATATTAATCCATACTTTTCCTCCACGTTTCATGTAACGAGTCATGGCTACACGAGCTGCTTCAATTTGTCGTTGAGTAATCCAAGCGCCTTCAAGAGCTTGCAAACCATATTCTCCAAAATGGACTGTTTTATTTCCTCTAGTTTCGCCATCGTATCTTAAACGATGTGGACGACGATATTTAGTTTTCTTTGGAATGACTGCCATTGCTATTACCTCCCTTGTTTTTCTTTTCAGGAAGGATTTCTCCTTTATAAATCCATACTTTGACACCGATTTTACCGTAAACGGTATTTGCTTCTTTATGAGCATAATCTACATCAGCTCTTAAAGTATGAAGCGGAACTGTTCCCTCAGTATAATGTTCGCTTCTAGCAATTTCTGCTCCATTTAAACGTCCTGATACTTGAGTTTTAATTCCTTTTGCTCCTGATTTCATTACATTTCTAATCGCTTTCTTTTGAGCTACTCTAAATGATACGCGATTTTCAATTTGATGAGCAATGTTTTCAGCAACTAGTGCCGCTACCATATTAGGGTTTTTAATTTCCTTGATTGAAATATGAATATTTTCATTAACAACTTTGGATAATTCTTTTTTTAACTTTTCAATTTCATCTCCACCGTGACCGATTACCACACCAGGTTTAGCTGTGTTGATAATAACTTCGGTCTTATCGGCGCTTCTTTCAATAAGAATATTTGAAACTGCTGCGTCTTTTAATTTTTTTTCTAGATATTTACGGATTTGGTAATCGTTATTTAGGTATTTAGCAAAATCTTTACCTTCGGCATACCAATTCGATTCCCAACCTTTGTTGATCCCGATTCTAAGTCCGACTGGACTAACCTTTTGACCCATCAGTTTACCTCCTTCGTTTAATTTTTCTCACTTACAACTACTGTAATGTGGCTTGTTCTTTTTAAGATAGGATCTGGACGACCTTTAGCGCCAGCTCTACCTCTTTTCATTGTTTTACCTTCATTTATATAAGCTTCTTTAACATAAAGATTTTCTTTGTCTAATTCTAGATTGTTTTCAGCGTTAGCTACAGCTGATGTTAAAACTTTACGAATTAATCTTGAAGCTTCTTTATTAAGGTTTGCTAAAATCTTATCAGCCTCAGCTACGTCCTTACCACGTATTAAATCGATAACCAGACGAGCTTTTCTTGGAGCGATTCTAACGCCCTTAGCAATTGCTTTTGCTTCCATTTATATCATCCTTTCTGGTTATTTTTTACCTTTTTTCTTGTCGTCACCGTGACCACCAAATTTACGTGTTGGTGCGAATTCTCCTAATTTATGTCCAACCATATCTTCTGTTACATAAACAGGAATAAATTCTTTACCATTATGAACAGCAAATGTGTGTCCAATAAATTCAGGATAAATTGTAGAACGGCGAGACCATGTTTTAATTACTTCTTTTTTTCCAGATTCGTTTACATTAGCAACCTTTTTCATTAAATGTTCATCAATGAAAGGTCCCTTTTTTAAACTTCTAGCCATTTATAATCATCCTTTCTTATTTTTTACGACGACGTACAATTAACTTACTTGAAGCCTTTTTCTTATCACGTGTCTTATATCCAAGTGCTGGTTTACCCCATGGAGTCATTGGTGCTTTGCGTCCGATCGGAGCGCGTCCTTCTCCACCACCATGTGGATGGTCGTTAGGGTTCATAACTGAACCACGAACCGTAGGTCTAACACCCATGTGTCTTTTTCTTCCAGCTTTACCAATATTTACTAGCTCATAATCAGCATTACCAACTTCACCGATTGTAGCACGGCAAACGCTTAAAACTTTTCTAACTTCGCCACTTGTTAAACGTAGTAAAGTATAATTTCCTTCGCGTCCTAATATTTGAACACTAGCACCGGCACTTCTTGCCATTTGACCACCTTTACCAGGTTTCATTTCAATATTGTGAACCAATGTTCCTTCTGGAATGTTTGCAAGTGGTAGACTATTACCAAC
Organism: uncultured bacterium; assembly: GCA_959020415.1. Taxonomy (GTDB): domain Bacteria; phylum Bacillota_I; class Bacilli_A; order RF39; family UBA660; genus Coprosoma. The sequence goes on from CAUERX010000002.1 coordinate 23,999, forward strand.
TTTAATGTCAGCGTTTTCTCCACTTTCGATTTTCATTCCAACTTTTAAGCCTTTTGGAGCGATAATATATCTTTTTTCTCCATCGGCATAATTAATTAAAGCAATGTTAGCACTTCTGTTTGGGTCGTATTCGATTGAAGCTACTTTTCCAACAACACCATCTTTATTTCTTTTGAAATCGATGATACGATATTTTCTTTTAGCTCCGCCACCTTGGTGTCTTACTGTGATTCGACCTTGGTTATTACGACCAGCTTTTTTCTTAATTGTAGTAACTAATGATTTTTCTGGAGTAGTTTTTGTGATTTCATCGTTTGTCAAAGTTGTCATTCCACGTCTACCATTAGTTATTGGTTTATACGATTTGATCGCCATATGTATCCTCCCTTAAGTTTAATTAAGTTCGATTGAACTTCCTTCTTTTAATTTAACAATTGCTTTTTTTACTCTATTTGTTTTACCAGCGTAACGACCTACTCTTTTTTTCTTAGGCTTTACGTTGATTGTATTAACACTTTCAACTTTAACATCGAAAATAGCCTCTACTGCTTGTTTGATTTGCGTTTTGTTGGCTTTTATATCAACGCTAAATACGATTGTGTTGTTGTTTGCTAAATCAGAAGTTTTTTCTGTAATGATTGGAGCTTTTATAACGTCTCTATGTTCCATTACGCAAGCACCTCCTCTATAGCTTTAACCGCATCTTCAGTAATCACTAAAGTGTCAGCTGCGATAATATCTAATGTACTAATTTCACTATTTTGTAATAATACAACATTTGGAATATTACGAGTGCTTAAGATCACATTGTCTGTAAGTTCGCTAACTACGATTAAAACCTTTTTTTCTGCTTTGATAGCTTCTAAAATTTTAAGCATATCTTTTGTTTTATTTGTTTCGATATTTAAATTATCTAGTACAATAATTCCTTTGTCTTGAACTTTATAAGATAGAGCAGATTTAAGAGCTAAAACCCTTTCTTTCTTATTCATCTTTTTGTTATAAGTTCTTGGTTTTGGTCCGAAGACAATTCCGCCTCCTGGCCATTGTGGAGCTCTAGTACTACCTTGTCTAGCACGTCCAGTACCTTTTTGTCTCCAAGGCTTTTTTCCGCCTCCACTTACTTCACTACGTGTTTTTGTACTATGAGTACCTTGTCTTTGAGAATTTCTAGCTAATGTAATAGCATCGTATAATACAGCATCATTTGGAGTGATACCCCATACTGTTTCATTTAAAGTGATGTCTCCAACTTTTTCACCTTTTATATTTAATACAGAATTCTTTTTCATGTCCTATCCTCCTACTTTTCTTCCTCAGTAGTTTCAGTTTGAGCTTCTGCGTTTTCTAAAGATGCTTCGGTTTCTGCTTCTTGAACTTCAGTTTCTACTGTTTCAACAGTTTCTGCTGGAGTTTCTTCAGTAACCCAAGAAATTAATTCAGGTCTTTCGTTAATCTTGTTAGGTTTTTTAACAGCACTTTTAATGATTACTAATCCTTTTTTAGGTCCAGGAATGTTTCCTTTAACTAAAATTACATTATTCTCAATATCTACTGCAACGATTTCTAAGTTTTGAATAGTTACAGTGTTAACTCCCATATGACCTGGTAATTTTTTACCTTTGAATACACGCATTGGTCTCATTGTTCCCATACTACCTGGACGTCTGTGGTAGTGTGAACCATGCCCCATAGGGCCTCTGTGTTGTCCGTGTCTCTTAATAACACCTTGGAACCCTTTACCTTTTGAAGTTCCAGTTACATCAACGACTTCTCCTCTAGTAAAAATATCAGCTGTGATTTCTTGTCCTAAAGTATAGTCTTCAACATTAACACCTCTAATTTCTTTAAAGAAGCGCTTAGGTGTAGTTTTTGCTTTAGCTGTATGACCAGCTGAAGCTTTTGTCGCTAACTTTTCTCTCTTTGTGTCAAATCCAAGTTGGATAGCATCATAACCATCATTAGCTTTTGTTTTAACTTGAGTAACAACATTTGGAGTTACTTCAACAACAGTTACTGGTGTTAATTTGCCTTCTTGGTCAAACACTTGAGTCATACCAATTTTACGACCTAAGATTCCTTTCATTTTCATTCCTCCTATAATTTAATTTGAATATCAACGCCGCTTGGAATATCTAGATGCGATAAAGCATCGATAGTCTCCTTGCTTGGGTTATTGATATCAATAAGTCTTTTGTGTGTTCTTTTTTCGAATTGCTCACGTGAATCTTTGTCTTTGTGAACAGCTCTTAAAATTGTTATTTTTTCAACTTCAGTTGGTAGTGGAATTGGTCCACTTACTTCCCCACCAGTTCTTTTTACAGTCTCAACGATTTTAGCACAAGCTTTATCCAAACTTTTGTGTTCAAATGCCTTAAGTCTGATACGAACTTTAGTTTTAGACATATTGTATCCTCCTTTCGCCTATATCTTCAGTATAGACTGCTCCGTGTAAAAACCCGAGTATGCCGTTGCAAATGTTTGCAACTTAACCTAGCGTCTCGGCAACCTCACACATCATCGCACGCCACACATTCAAAAGTATACATGATTATTCTATGAAAATCAAGGGCTTTTTAGAACTTTTTTCAATTTATTTGACATTTTTTGATGTTGGTAAATTTCTAATCTTTATTAAGTACTTCTGAATTTAAAAGTATTTGACTTTATATTTGTTTTGTGTTAGAATACACCATCATATATTAAAAAGGGAAAGGTTTATGGAAGAAAATATTGAAAGACGTAGATTTTTAAAATTGGCCGGAACTACTGCACTTTCTGTGGCATTCGGAAGTTTTTTAGAAGGCTGAGCTAAAAAGGAAGACAATATAAGTGCTATTTCAATTGAGAGATGTTTTCACGATGAAAATAATGAAGGAATTGATGATACGTTTGAGCAAATAGTTGAAAGTAGTGATGAAAAGATTGCAGAAATCGCTAAAATTGAAGCGTATGTAAATTTTATAAAAGTGTGCAATGATAATTTTACAGATTCGGTTGTTAAGCCAAGCACTAAAGAGAATATCTTGGATAGGCTTCAACAAGGGGAGGAATACTCTTTGGCAGATATTGAAACTCTTACTAAAAAAATGGACAGATTTCAAGAACTTAGCCAAGATGAAGCAATTAAAACTGCTTCTGGGGAGCAAGAAGAATATTATCACATTGCTAGAGATTTATATCGTGACTTTTTAATTACAAATGATTATCTAAAGAGACAGTCGTTTGATGTACTAGCTAATTTTGGACTTGATTTAACTAAAGCTATTTTAATTGATACTGCTGGTTTTAGTGGTACTATTGATAATGTTACTATTCCTCAACGTCCTTCTACTTCGGATCCTACTTTACAAGACTATAGCATTTCTTATGAGAATGATGGATATGTAGCAAAATTATCTGTTCCGTCGGGGTCTTGTGTTTATGATATTGTTGATAACGTATATAAATGTCAAAATTCACATACCAGATATAACCAAGGTGAGTTTGATGGAGCGTATGATAATGATGCCATAGAATTAATCCAAACAACTATTGATTCATATAAGACCGGAACTGCTTTAAGTGCTGAAATTACTGAACCTAGTTTCTTATCTTATAGTGATTGTTTAAAATCAAATTCTCGCGAAGAAGCAGGTAAAGCTTTAGTGGCTAAATTATAGCATTCAAAAAAACAAGTAAACTCACTTGTTTTTTTATTTGATTACTTCATATTTTGTTAAATAAAAGTTGTCATTTTCTTTTTTAAATGTATATTTATATTTTGGGTAACTAGCTTTTTTGCTTTTAAAGTTATTCTCATAATCAGAGATTATTTTATTGGTGTTGATGCTTCCGTCGTTGTTTAAATACGTTTCAAAATCAGCAATTTTTACAGTTCCAGTTGGATCTGCTGAAATAAATTCGTTATCACGCATATTAGTATAAATGTTTGTTACAATTAAAGTATAGTTACCTTTTTCTTTTTCAATGCTAATTACTTTAGTATACATCGGCTCACTACCTTTAACTAATCCATCATGTGGATGCTCACCTGTGAAACTATATTCTTTGGTTAAACTATCATATTTATAAATTGGAGTTTTATCGACTGGGCATATGATTGTTTGATAGCCTACATTAGTTATTCCAAAATTATCTTTAAAATAGTTATCTAAAGTTTCTACCGGTAAAGAAGAACAACTTCTATTGTTTAAACAATTACCAACAGCAGTAAGGGCGGCAGTAAGTACTTCGTTGTCAATAAGTTCATTATCAAATGTTATACTCGATGGATAGTTTTTTGCTCCAATTATTAGCCATACATTATCTTCTTCTATTGTTGTGACTAATCTTTCAGCAATACCATTTAAATCTTCCTTAGGTTCTTCTTTATTTTCTTCCTTTTTAGTTTCTGATTCTTTTACGTTTTCTTTGGCAAAGAATTTATCATAAATAAGATATCCACCTAATCCTAGGATAATTAAAAATAAAATAACAGTAATTATTGTTTTTCCCTTTTTATTTTTTTTGTTTGGTTTCACTGGATTTTGATATACATTTAATGTTTCTTCTTTATTTTTGTTCATATTTCCTCCTATCTTGCTTTAATTATAGCATGTATTTCTTTTTTAGCTTATAGTTTTTTAGGCTTGTTGACAATAACAATGTCTATTGATTAAGTTTACTAGTTATTGTATAATTAAATTTAGGTGATATAATGAAAATATGTGTTTTAGGATGCGGAGCTTATGGTTCAGCATTATCAATGATTTTAAGTGAAAATAAAAATGAAGTAGTCGCTTGGACAGCTTTTGAAGAAGAGGCAAAAGCCCTTAATAAAACTAGAATTGCGCCTAAACTTCCAGGTGTGGTTTTACCAGAGGATATTAAGTTTACTACCGATTTAAAGAAAGCTTGTGAAGACGCTGCTTTTGTTTTAGTGGCTATTCCAACAGCTTTTGTCCGTGATACTTTAAGCAAAGCTAAAGAATATATAAAAGATAAACCTATTTGTATTGCATCTAAAGGTATTGAACAAGATAGCTGCTTGTTTGTTTCTGACATTGCCAAGAAGATTTTAGATACGGATAATATTGCAGCTTTTTCTGGACCATCTTTTGCAATTGACGTAGCAAATAAAGTACCGGTAGGACTTACTTTAGCTTGTCAGCACAAAGAAACAACTTCAATGATTACAAAGGCTTTTTGTAATAGTCATTTTAAATTAAGAATTTGCAGTGATATTGTGGGAACAGAAATTTGCGGAGCTATTAAAAATGTTATTGCCATAGCAGCCGGAATTTTAGATGGAATGGGAATGCCAGAAAGCACTTCAGCAATGTTTATAACAGAATCAATTCACGATATTAAAGAATTAATTAAAGGATTAGGGGGCGATGGTAGTACTATTTTATCATTTGCCGGATTTGGTGACCTTTTGTTAACTGCAACTAGTCCCAAGAGTCGTAACTACTCTTTTGGCCATTTAATTGGTAGTGGGGCAACTAAGGAAGAAATTGATAATTATATTAATAATACAACAATTGAAGGGTTATATACTTTAAAATCAGTTCATCAATTAATTCAAGGGCGTAATGTAGAAATGCCAATTATTGATTTAATAGATGAAATTATATATGGTAATAAAGAACCTGAAGCTTTAGTCGATTTCTTAATTCAAAAACCTTAATGCATATAAAAAAGCGATTAATCGCTTTTTATTTTGAATGAAGGAAGAATAATTTTTTGTCTTGGAGACATAATTTCAAATCTTTCTTGAAATGTTTGGCTGCTTATAGCATTTAATACTGTGATTGGCCTTTTTGTGTTCTCATACTCATAAGTTTGACCAATTTCAAATTGATCTGGCAAGTCATTAATTCCAGTAACATTGTGATAGCAATGTATCCCTAAAACATTTAAAACAACTTCTATCATTACCCCCCATTTTATAACCTCTAACCCTTGTGATTGTAAAGATAAAACGTAGCCTCTCCAAACCGCGTAATCAGGATTTTCATTTGCTTTAGCGTAAGATGTCAATCTATATAAAACATTCTTAGCTGAAAAGAAATTCTTAATAGTATACGTGTGATGTAAAAATGATATTTTATCACTTATTTAAGCTTTGAAGTAATGATTGCCCACGTTAATCGGTTGATTTAATTTCAGAAAAATCAATATATGGGATATCCCAATTTTTATTAGTAATTTGAAAAAAATTCACAATCTTCAGTTAATGCACGTTTTAAAAGTACGACATAGCTAATTTAAGTTTTTATTTTTTGTTAGTATATTATTAATTTGAATTATTCTATACCTTCTTTCTTATTTTTTTAGATAAAAAGGCAATGATTATTAATCTTTGCCTTCTTTTAAATTATCAATTAATTCTTCTTTAGTCATTTTACTGTAACCTTTTATTTTTTTCTCTTTAGCCATTTCTTCTAATTCTTCAATTGATAAATCAACCAAAGATGCTTCTTTAATTTCTTCTGCTTCAACATTTTCTGGCATATGTCCATTTTCTACAAGGTAGTCAATTTGTTCTTTGGTAATGGTTTCATATTTTAATAATGATTGAGCAATTAATTCTAAGAGATCCATGTTATCTTTAATAAGTTTTTTAGCAACTTCATATTGACCTAGGATAATCTTACGAACTTCTTCGTCCACTTCATTAGCCACAGCTGATGAGAAGTTTTGTTTTTTATTATAATCCCTTCCAAGGAAGACATTTGATGATTCTTGACTTTCAAATTGAATTGGTCCTAAATCGCTCATTCCATATTCGGTAACCATGGCTCTAGCAACTTTGGTTGCTCTTTCGATATCATTGCTAGCGCCGCTTGTTTTTTCGTTAAATAATAACTCTTCTGCAACACGGCCACCTAATAATCCGGCTATTTCTTCTAGTAAGTCTTTCTTAGTAGCTAAAGCACGGTCTTCTTTTGGTAGCATCATGTTATAACCTAAGGCTGGCCCTCTTGGAATAATTGTTATTTTATGAACATCATTAGCACCATTTAATTTCAAGCCAATAATAGCATGCCCTGCTTCATGATAAGCCGTTATCTTAGCTTCATTATCACTAATTTTTCTAGTAACTTTTGCCGGTCCCATAAGAACACGATCTTGGGCTTCATCAATTTCATTCATAGTTATAGCATTTTTATTACGCCTTACTGCTAGCAATGCAGCTTCGTTTAATAAGTTTTCAAGATCTGCACCACTGAAACTTACAGTTCGTTTAGCAACGTTTTTCATTATTACGTCTTTAGCAAATGTTTTTCCTTTTGCGTGAACTTTTAAGATTTCTTCACGACCTTTTGCATCTGGTAAATTAACAGTAATTTGTCTGTCGAATCTTCCAGGTCTTAGTAAGGCAGGATCTAAAACATCTGGACGGTTAGTAGCAGCAATTATAATAATTCCTTCATTAACACCAAAACCATCCATTTCAGTTAATAATTGGTTTAATGTTTGTTCTCTTTCGTCGTGTCCACCACCTAAGCCGGCACCTCTTTGTCTTCCAACAGCATCAATTTCATCGATAAAGATTAAACATGGAGCATTTTGTTTAGCCTGTTTAAACATATCACGAACACGTGATGCTCCTACTCCGACAAATAATTCAACGAATTCCGAACCACTAATAAAGTAGAATGGGACATTAGCTTCACCAGCTACGGCTTTAGCAAGTAAAGTCTTACCTGTTCCTGGAGGACCAACTAGTAAAACACCTTTTGGTATTCTAGCGCCCATTTTTTGGAATTTCTTAGGGTTTTTTAAGAAGTCAATTAATTCTGATACTTCTTCTTTTTCTTCAGTAAGTCCAGCAACTTCTTCAAAGGTTACTTTTCCTTCTCCCGTTGTTAATCTTGCTTTACTCTTACCAAAGTCCATTGATTTGCTATTACCACCCATTTGTCTAGTAATAAAGTAGAAACCTAATCCTATTAATAGTACCATTGGCAAAACGTTCATTATGAATAGTAATAAAGTGCTTGACTCTGGGTCAGTAGTGGTTGTCATTTTGAAACCATTTTTATCTTCGGCTTCCAATAGTTTTACCATTGTTTCATTCGTAAGTGGCATATTGAAAGTGAAGGTTTCATTACTCTTATAATCTTTTAATTTACCACTGATAGTATAAATACTAGCACGGCTTCTTGGAGTAACATTTATTTCTTTTACCTGTTTATTTTCAACAGCATCAGTAAATTCACCATAAGTGATTTCGTGAACTTCTTTATTTAATGTACTAAAGATGATCATGATACCGAATAAGAAAATTAATAAAAACAGATAAGGTAACAATCCTTTTTTCACAGTGTTTTTGTTCATGACAAAACTCCCTTCTTTTTAGATATACTCCAATATTATATCATAGTTTTCGTCTTTTTGTTTATCAAATTTTGATTTTTTAAGTCCTGGAATCCAAAGTACGACTCCTTCGCTATCAACAAGGATAGGCCAGGTACGTCTTTCGATTGCTGGAATCTTTTCATCAATAAAAATATCTTTGATTTTTTTAGTACCATTTAAGCCCTTAATTTCAATCTTGTCACCATCTTCTTTATTCCTTATATAAAGAGGTAATTTTAAGTCTTTTGTATTTAAACGACAAATATTGTTACTATTGTTGTTTGTTTCTTTAATTATTTTTATTGTTTTTTGGTTTGGTAAAGTTATAAAATCGAATAATTCTAATTTATAATTTTCTTTTGGATTATTTTCTTTAATACTCAATTGATTATAACTTTTAACGACAGTTTTATTATTTGGTAAGTTGATTATTTGATTGGGTTTTTCACTAAAAATAAGTTCTTCAATAAGTTCAGTATGTTTATCAGTTATTAGCATCAAATCATCTTGATAAAACTTTTCTAAAATTTGATTAATGATTTTAAGTCTAATAACTTGGTCAAGATTCTTAAATTTAGAAATATTTAAAACTTCATTTTGATAAACTTCATTTTGATGCTTATTTGCTTCCTTATTAATATAGTCATCATACATTTCTAAAGTTTTATTGAATTTATAAAATTTATGGTGAACATTTTTATCTTCATTTTTTAAAGGTGGCAATATATATTTTCGGAAACGATTTCTGGTATATACATCTTTTTCGTTGGACTTATCCACAGCATAGGGTATTTTGTTTTCTTGAACATAGGATAATATCTCATCTTTAGTGTAAGTGATGAGTGGTCTTAAAATAGTATAATTTTCTTTTTGGGATTTTTCTGAAAATCCGGCATAGCCTTTAAGACTTGATCCTCTAACAATACGCATAAGAACTGTTTCCATTAAATCATCACCATGATGGGCTGTCAAAAGGTGCTTAGCTTTACACTTGTTTACAATTTTTTCAAAAAAATTATATCTTTTAATTCGTGCATCATTATGAAAATTATCGTCATTATAAGCATCAATGGTCATAAATTCGAAAAATATGTCTTTTTTTGTACAAAAATCTTTGACCATTACAGCTTCGGCTTCGCTTTCAATTCTAAGCTTATGATTTACATGAGCACAAACGACTTTTAAGTTTAATTCTGTTTTTAAGCTATTAACTAGGTGTAATAAAGCCATGGAATCTGGTCCACCTGAGGTGGCTACAACAACTGTTTCATTTTTCAAATTATTTCTTAATCTATCTAAGGCATCATTCATTATTGTCACCCCAATTGATTGGTTTAATACCATGTTCAACTAAAAAATTATTAGTTTTAGAAAATGGCTTACTTCCAAAGAAGCCACGACTAGCAGATAATGGTGATGGATGTGGGCTTTCTATAATATAGTGATTAGGGTTTGTAATTAATTCTTTTTTACTTCTTGCATATGCTCCCCAGAAGATAAAGACAATCGGTTCTTCTCTTTTATTTAATAACTTTATTAAATCATCAGTGAAAGTTTCCCAGCCTTTACCTTTGTGGGCTAAAGGAGTGTCTTTGACAACTGTCATAATTGAGTTTAAAAGAAACACACCTTGTTTTGCCCAGTCTGTTAAATTATTATTTGTTCTTTTAATTCCTAGGTCACTATATAATTCTTTGAAAATATTATCTAATGATGGTGGTCTTTTAACACCTGCTTCTACTGAAAAGGATAATCCGTGAGCTTCTTTAGGACCATGATATGGATCTTGACCGAGAATCACGACTTTTACTTCATCATAATCTGTATATCTTAATGCGTTGAAAATATTTTTATATTCTGGATATATTATTTTTTTATTATATTCATTCTTAACAAAGACGCCTAATTTTTTGAAATATGGTTTTTGCATTTCTTCTTTTAAGACTTCATCCCATTTTTTATTGATCATATATAACACCTCTGGCTATATTCTATCATATTTTTGATGATATTTAACAATTTCTTCCTTTAATTTGTACATTGCATAAATATTAATAATGGCTAAAACAGCAACTAAAATATCAACTATTTGCCAAATGATACTTGGTGAGGTAACGGTTCCGGATAAAACGCTTAAGGGAACGATTATTTTTAAAAAGCTGATATTAATTTTTTTAGAAAGAAATTTCAAACTTGATTCGCAATAATAATAGCCGGTCAAAATGGTTGAAAAAGAGAATAGTAAAATACACAAAACCAAGAGAACATTTCCAACATTACCAAAGTGATAATTAAAAGCTAAATTAGTTAATTCAATACCATTTGGGTTATCGATAAAGACATCTTTATAATCAAAAATTAAAATCATGAAAGCGGTGGCCGTACAAATAAGAATTGTTGTTATATAAATTCCGAGGACTTGGATATAACCACTTTTATTACCATTATCACTATTTGAACTACTGGCTGCTATGGCCCCTAAACCAATTCCCGATTCGTTAGAAAAAATACCTCTTTGGACACCTATTAACATAGTAACCAAAAATCCACTTAAAAATGGTTTTAGGTTGAAAGCATTGGTTACAATTAATTTAATAACTTCAGGAAATTTTTCAAAGTTGACTATTATAACAAAAAGGGCCATTCCAATATATAAAATTGTCATGAATGGTACTAGCTTATCAGTTACTTTAGTTATCTTTTTAATACCGCCACTAATTATGACAAAGGAAAGAATAGCTAAAATAATTCCTATTAAAAGATGATTACTGATAAAAAGCATATCCATTGATTTTACAATAGTGTTAGATTGTATTGGAATAAAACCACTTAAATAAGCAAAAATAACAATTAATGAATAAATAATAGCTAGATGCTTGTTTTTTAAACCGTTCTTTATATAATGTGAAGGGCCACCGAGGCTCTCTTTATTACTAGTTTCTTTATATTTAATGGCAAGTAAGGTTTCGGTATAGGCTAAAACACCTGATATTAAAGCGATGGTCCACATCCAGAAAATTGTCCCTGGACCACCTATATAAATAGCTAAAGCAACGCCAGCAATGCTGCCGACACCAATTCTTCCTGCTAAAGTTAAGCATAAAGTTTTGATAGGAGTGATACCTTGATGGTTGGTACTTTTCAATGATTTAATTATTTTTTTAAAATTAAACTGTGGAAAAGTTAGTTTTTTACTGAAATACACACCAAACATAATAATTAGGGCTGTTACAATTGCCCAGAGAACGGCATTGATATTTTCAAGCATATAAAATCACCAAAACTATTTTATGCTTTGGTGACTTAAAATATTTATATGGCGGAAAAGTGGATACTATAGATTGTTAGAAATCTCAACAAAAACTTCAATAGGAATTGCTTCAGCACGAATGTTTAAATCCATGTTGTATTTTTTTAAAATTTCCGTCACTTTATCTAAATTATAACTTTTAAGATTGTTCCTTAAGGTTTTTCTTTTTTGGGTAAAACTGTCTCTTATTAATTTAAAGAAAATTGCTTCATTTTTAAGTGGTAATCTTTCTCTTTTTTTAGTGAAGCTTACGATAATGCTATCTACATTAGGTTTGGGCATAAAAACATTACGACTAATATCCATAACTTTAGTTACATCAAAGTAATAGTTTAGAAAGATAGATAATGAATTATAGTCTTTAGAATTTGGTTTGGCTTTAAAGCGATCACCAACCTCCTTTTGAACCATAACAACTATTTTATCGACTGGGATTTTATCTTCAATTAATTTGATAATAATTGGGGTTGTTATATAATAAGGCAAGTTAGCAACGACATAAAGCTTTTCATAACTATATTCTTTTAAATCCTCTAGAATGTTTCTTTTTAGAAAATCATCATACACTATTCGGGTATTATTACTGATGTGTTTCTCTAAAATAGGTTTTAGGGTTTTATCAATTTCATATGCTAGAACATTTTTAGATACCTTACCTAGTTCACTCGTTAATGATCCAGCACCTGGGCCAATTTCAATTACTAATGTAGTTTCATCAATTCCGGCTTTTGAAACTATACTATGGATAATATTTTTATCCACAATAAAGTTTTGACCAAATTTTTTTTTAAAGTTAAAATTATTATTTTGAAGATTTGCTTTCATTTTGTTTGGTGAATAATCCATTTAATCCACTCCTTTTGCACATATTTTAATAAACTCTTTAAATATATTGTTCATATTTTCGTCTTTTTTATATAAATATTCTGGGTGGAAGCGAAGTCCCATGTAAAACTTTTTACTTTCTGCTTCTACTCCGTCAGTATATCCGTCATTGCAAAAAGCGACTTTTTTTAAACTAGGGGTAACGTTTACGACTTTTTTATGTATTGAGTTAACCATTATATTTTCCTTTTTTATAATAGAATACAATTTAGATCTTTTATTTATTTTTATATTATGAACATAATCTTCCCCTGGTTTCCGATGATCCTCTGGATTTATTATTTTTTTATTTGTGCCGCCTAGAGCTCTAACAATGTTATTTTGTCCAACACAAAAGCCCATAATTGGTATATCTTTATCATATGCATATTTACAAATCCAACTTTCTAAAATCATTCATAAATATTTATTATTATGGTATTAGTATAGCATTTATCATTATTAAGTACAAGATTAGTATAATTTTTCAGCAAAAAAGGGATTTACCATCCCCATCTTTGTACGCTATATTTAACGTTCGAACTGGTTGCAGAATAAACACCTTTACTTGTTTCACTTATAAAGGCTAAGTCCATATGCACGAGGCCATTTTGCCAAGCGGCTTTCATAGCGCCTCCAGTATCCATAACGACAGCGTTAAAGGTTCCTAAGCCCGGATTTTGAACTTTAATAATTGTTCCACAGGGAAATTTGTTTAATGCAGCGGCTAAGATTCTAACTTTACCGTACTCATCATCAACGTAGGTTTCGCCATCTCTAGTTAAACTCCAAGTTTTACCAGATTTGGTACGACATGATAAATTTCCTGTACATCCAGCGCAATCGGCGCCATAACCTGTCATTTTACCAACAAACTGTCCATAATCTCCTGTTCCCACTTCAACAACAGCATTAACTGGATTTTCAATAATCTCTACCGTATTATTTAAGTTATCCTTATAAGCAAGACCTTTTTTGCCTTCCTTTTTTGTTATGGTCATATCTTTTGGTAATTTGCTATTATATATAGTAGTTGTATCGTAGGCAAGCTCTGTAATTGAGGCTGCCGAGTTTTTCGTTTGATTTATATTATCAACTTCGATTTTCTCTTCTGAAAATAGCGATCCAGAATTAAATAATCCTGCGACTGAAATGGATACAATTGATACCCATTTTGAAATCAGCCCCAGTAAATATGTATTCATAAATACCTCCATCTCAAAATTGAAACCGAAGCCTATTATAGCATAACTATATATTGATGTCAAATAGAGATAATGCGTTTTGCGTTGTAATATCTAGTGTTTTTTCCAAATTTATACATTTTAGCTCTGCTATTTTTTCAGCAACATATTTAATATTATTTGGTTCGTTTTTATGACCTCTAAATGGTTCTGGAGTTAAATATGGACTATCTGTTTCTAAAACAAAATGTTTTAAATCTAGTTCTTTAACTATTTCTTTTAATTTCTTTTCGTTTTTAAAAGTTAAAATGCCACCAATTCCAAAATATGTATTTAAGGGAATAAAGCGCTTTGCCATCTCTAGACTGCCACTGTAACAATGAAGGTCACATTTAATATTTTGATTTTTATATTCTTTTAAAATATTGTATGTATCTTCTATCGCTTCGCGACTATGGATAACAATAGTTTTGTTATATTTATTTGCAAGGTCTATTTGTTTAATAAACAAATTTATCTGCTTAGCTTTATTGTCTTTAGTATAGTAATAATCAAGCCCTATTTCACCAACACCAACTATCTTGGGATGTTTTAGACTGTTTTCAATTTTCACTAAATCTTCTTTAGTGTATGTACTAGCAAACTCTGGATGTATACCAACTGTCCCATAGATATTTGGATATTTATTACAAAGTTTTATTATATCGTCTACATCATTAGGACTAGCAGTACTTACTATCATAATATTATTTCCCATATTTTTTATGACTTCTTCTCTATTTTCATAATCTTCTTTGCCTAAATGGCAATGTGTATCTATCATCATTTTTATCACCTAAAAAGATTATACCATAAATCGATATAATCTTTTAATGAGTCTTAATGTAAATAAATCTTACGAAACATCCAATCAAAAATATTAAATAAGCAAAATCAACAAGGGTAAATTGACTGACTAAATTAATTGTTAAAACTAGTATTATACCTATAAATAACAAACTAATGATACTACTTTCCCTATCTTTCGTAATCATTGTCTCCCCTTCTATACAAGTCCTATTTAAATATAACATTTAATGTTAATATTTTCAATTGTTTCTATTCGACAATTTCCTACACTTTACAACGTTCGCGTAAACTTATTGCTAATTTTAAATAATCTTAGGTAATTATAAGTTAAACGATAGTAGTTTATATTGTTCATAAATCGATAACAATTTTATTATCCAGTTTAAATTTTATAGAACCTTCAGATTTCTGTAATCCTTAAATTTTTGTGTTTTTGAAATTAGTACTAATGATTTTTCGTCATTAATATAAGTAAAATACATCATATTTTCATTGATTATATAATACATTTCTTAAATTGTTGTCAAAAGAAAAGTCAAAATAATTTGACTTTAAAATCTTTTTATCATTCGTTTTATTTCAGAATCTAGTTTAGACTTCATTATACAATCAGCAAAGCCATCTTTTAAATAATGGAGTTTAATTCCTTCTTTGTTATCATTTATCATAACAACGACAGGTGTTTTAAAACCTTTGATTTTTTGTAATTCTTGAAGAATGGCAAGAGCGCTATAATTTGGCATTTCATCATCTAGAATAATTAAATCATATTTTGCCTTAGCTCGCACTTTCTCAATACAATCTCTACCAAATATAGAAGAATTTACGACTATATCTTCATTTTCGAATTTCTTTACTATTTTTTGTAATTCCATATCATCATCATCAATAACTAGAATTTTTTTATTGCCATATATAGTCTGTTCATAATTTTCAAGTTTTTTGCTAAGTTCTGTTTCTTCGGTTTCAACTATTTTTTGATCTAAGACAACAGTAAAAGTGGTTCCCTGATTGATTTCACTTTTGACCATTAAACTACCACCAAGCATATTAATAATTTTTTTAATGCCTTTAAAATCTAATTCTTTTTCATCAAGCTTATCAATATCTATTCCTTTTAAATTTTCTGGATTTGTACTTAAAATGTCATTCACTTTATTGACATCCATACCTGTACCAGAATCTTCAATATTAATAATTAATCTACATATATTATATTTTATAATAGCACTAACATCCAAATTGATAAATCCATCTGTTGTATTTTGAACGGAATTCATGAGTAACGATGATATAGCTTGTTTTAATTTTATTGCATCACCATATAGGAAATCCGGAATCGTATTACTCATAGTAAAATTATATTTGATTTCTGGATTTATATCTGCTTTTATCCGATAGCTAAGTTCCTTAAATAAATTGCCAACATTATATTTGTTTTCAAAAATTTTAATTTTTTGAGTATCCATACTCGAAATGTTTAAAGCACTATTTATAATATAGTCAATTTGATTACTATAATTGTTAATTATCATTGAATCGTGCTTCAATGATTCAACATCTTTAGATTCTATCATTTCCCGGCTAATTGTAACGATTTGTCTTACCGGATTTTTAATATCTTGAGTTATTCTAAATAAGAATTTCGAAGTATCTTCGTTGGATTTTTCTATAAGTTTTTTATTTTTATATAATTCGCCAATTAGTTGGGCATCAGGATTTTCAATAGTATGAAACATTAATGCGGTTATAAATGCAAATGTTGAATTAATTAAAATTATCCCCGGGTTAACATTTCTAATTATCAAAACAATAATCATTAATACTATTAATACAAACAATGGATAATATTGTTTATTCCTAATATTCTTCCTATTTTTTAGCACACAGAAAATGTCAAAGATAATTGAAAATCCGCCAAAAATTACTAATAATGATGTTGCTGGACCATAACTATAAACATAATTACCATCATTAAAGTATTCTAATGGTAAGATTAAGGTTAACGCAAACAAGATCAAATATATAATACCAGCAACTATAATAAATCTACGTTTATATTTATCAAGTTCTTTTTTTATTTTATGATGCTGACTAAAAGTTATATAAAATATATAAAAAGTAAAAACAAATAACCAGGTTAACATATATATTATAAAAAATCTGTTACAAATTATACACATTAAAGTATTAAACGTCGTGGTACCATTATTATATGTAAAATAACAACACGCTAATTCTAACAGTAAACCAAAAACGTTAATTACAACTAATATGCTATATATTTTATTTTCCATGTTATCAATTCGTCTTTTAGAAAAATATAAAATCAATAACATAATACTATAAACTAAACAACATGTTATTACTGAAACACCTATGACCATTTTTTACCTCCCTAACTATTTACATTATAACACGCCTATTTTTAGAAGTAAATTTATTATCTTAATTTTATAATAATAATAATAAAAAATAATGAGCTAATTACTCATTATTTTTTTAATTATTGATTACTAATCAAGGCACCTCTACGATAAACATGCTTCCCTTCTTTTTCAGCCTTTGATTTGGCTTCAGCATCTTCACGAAGGGCTAGAACATCTATCTTACCAGAGTTTGTTAATGGTAAAGAAGGTAAACATTCATAATCAAGTGGGCATTTATAATCAGCAAGTTCGCTTTCACACATTAAATTAGCGGTATCTTCAATGTCACGAATATCCTGAGGATGATCTTTATCTAATAAAGTATAATATACTTTTATAACAGTTCCTCTTTCTTCATCTGGATCATCATAAACAATGGCCTTACAAGCATCTATTCGACTATCTTTTAAAATTACATCTTCAATTTCCAGTGGAGTTATCTTAAAACCATCATGACCGACACTAACATATTTTTCTCTATCTATAAAATAAACATATCCATCCTCATCAATATAACCAAGATCCCCTGTGTGAAGCCATTCCGTACCATCACTATGTGTTCTTTTTGCAATATTGGTCGCTTCTTCGTCGTTTTGATAACCTACCATTACATTATCACCTTGAACGCATAACTCACCAATCTGATCTTCAGTCACATTATCTATTTGATCATTCGGGACATATTTTAATTCTTCATATTCACCAGTTTTTTCATCTTTTTTAAATACTCCCATATTTTCTAAAGGTAAAATTTGTCCAACTGATCCAATTTTTACACGATGGTTACCAGGCGCTACGCTATTAGCACCGGTTCCTTCACTTTCGCCATATCCTATATTTATAACTAGCTTGTCTTCTTGATCGCCATAAAATCTTGCTTTATCAAAATCTTTTGGTCTTTCTATTTGTTTTAATTGCTCATTGGCACGAGCTAACTGTGTTTTATTTAATGAATCTCCACCAACAATGAAATTAATCATACTATGTGGATTTTCTTTCCATTCTTGGCTATTTAAAAGAGCAGATACATGATTCGGAGCACAAGCCAAAGTATGTGGATCAAATCTTACTAAGTCTTCAACCATTTGTAACTGATAAGGTTTTTTAAGACTCATAGCCGTTGGATCTGGGTTAAGCCTAACTTCATTGCCTAAAGCAAATGGTAACATAGAACCATCGGCCATTCCATAAGCAATAGAAATTGGCATAATATCATACCAGCGAGCTTCTTCTGGAAAAATTCCTGTTAAAATACATTGGGTTGCTGCAGTAATAATATTTCTACTAGATAATACTACGTTTTTAGGTAACCCTGTTGTTGATCCTCCAGTTGATACTGTAGCTACTGGCATATCAGATGTATAATCTTGGAAAACTAAACCACGACTATGAGAACCATCTTTTATAAATCTTTTCCAAGAATAGTAATCTCGAAAATTACTTTTTTGTCTATCAAACATGGCAGCACGGATAGTATCATTTTTTAAAATAGAATTTAATGATATTGAACTACTTGCTGGCAAACCGATAACCGTTTTAGCTGGCGTATTTGCAATAACATCACCTATTTTGTCTAAAACGTGTTGTTTTCTATACTGTTTTGTTCTTCTATTATAGGTTTTTACAACACCATCAAAGCCAATTACTAAGTCAGAATTGGCTTTGTTGATTTTGTGTTCAATTGCTTTTTCTCCATATCTTGGATCAACTAAACTAGCTACTGCACCAATTCTACTAGCACCAACTAATATATAGAAAGCTTCCGGTAAAGTAGGCGCAACAACGGTAACATAGTCTCCTTCTTTTACCCCATAGTGGTCTAAAGCTAAAGCTACTTGCGTACTTTTGTCTAGAAATTTTTGATATGAAATACGATTATCAAAATAATTTATAGCCGGTAAATGTAGGCGCCCTTCATTTTGATAATGAAGAAAATCATATAGAGTCACGTCTGGAATTTCACGTGATAACATTTCTGGTTCATAAAAGTCTTCATGGTTTCTATCCTTTGACGGATATCCAGTTTTTTCTTTTTGCATACTCATTTATATTCCCCCTTCGATGCTATAGTAATATATTTTACTACTTGATATACAACCTCTTTTTATTTCATTTTACTATAATTATAATATATCACCGTCCTTCTTTCTGTCAAGTCCTGTTTTTCAATAGTGTCATTTGTATTGCCTAAATTTGGAATATAAAAAAGCCCTTTGGCTTTTCTTGTTTAATTATTGATTTCCTCGAGTTTTTTTTCTTTATCGATTCTAGCAAACAAAACCTCTGGTTCATTTAGTTTAATTCCGCTATCCATACCATCAAAATTATCTACTGAATCAATAGTCCTATTTTGGGTATTTAATTGTTTAAATATCTCGTCAGATGTTTCTGGTAAGAAAGCTTGTAAAAATACGGTTGCCGTTCTAATTGCTTCAAGCAAATTATAAATAACAGTTTTTAATCTTTCTTGTTGTGCTTCGTCTTTGGCTAATACCCATGGAATTGTTTCATCAATATATTTATTACTTCTTCGATAAATGTCAAATATGGCAGCAAGGGCTTCTGATACTTTTAGCTCGTTCATTTTAGTTTCAACTTTATTTTTTAAATCTTTAACTAAGTTTATAAGTTCATCGTCTTCGGCTTTTTTAGCTAAAGGTTCATAAACAATACCACCAAAGTATTTATGGGCCATAGTAATAGTACGGTTGACTAGGTTACCTAAGGTATTGGCTAAATCAGAATTGTATCTATCGATTATTAAATCCGCTCCAATATTTCCATCATGGGATATTCCTAATTCACTTAATAAATAATATCTAACAGCATCTGTACCAAAATAGTTTACTAAATCATCAGCATATAAAGTATTTCCCTTTGATTTACTCATCTTTTCACCTTTTGAATCAACGAAAAATGGATGAGCAAAAACTTGTTTTGGGATTGGTAAATTTAAGGCTTTTAACATAATTGGCCAATAAATTGAGTGAAATCTTAAAATATCCTTACCAACTACATGGACATTTGCTGGCCAATACTTATTAAATTCATTGTCGTTTGTTAAATAACCGGCAAAAGTAATATAGTTTGTTAAAGCATCTAACCAAACGTAGATAACATGTTTTTCATCGAAAGGAACTTTTATTCCCCAGTCAAAAGTGGTTCTTGAAACACATAAATCATCTAGCCCTTTATCAATAAAATTAAGCATTTCATTACGTCTAGTACTTGGAACAATAAAATCAGGATTATCTAAAATATGTTTTTTTAACCAATCTTCGTATTTTTTTAATTTTAAGAAATAAGCTTCTTCACTAGTTTGGTGGACTTTTCTTCCACAATCTGGACATTTACCATCTACGAGCTGAGACTTAGTAAAGAATGATTCACATGGGGTACAATAAAGACCTTCATACTTTCCTTTGTAAATATCACCTTGTTCATAAAGCTGCTTAAATATTTTTTGAACGACCTCTTTATGATTATTATTGGTTGTTCTGATAAAGCGATCATAATCAACATTAACTGTTTTTAAAATTCTCTTGACTTCTAGCGCAATTTCATCAACAAATTCTTGGGTTTTTTTATTTTGTTCTTCGGCTTTTAATTCAACTTTTTGGCCATGTTCATCCATTCCAGTTTGAAAAATAACATCATAGCCAGCTATTTTTTTATATCTGGCAATCGCATCAGTTAAGACTGCTGTATAGGCATTACCAATTTGAGGTTTGCCTGATGCATAAAATATTGGGGTTGTTATATAAAATGTTTTATTCATGTTTTTCTTCCTCCTTTGGGTCTTCAGTGAACTCAATATCATTAAAAATTAATTTAGTTATGTTTTTTAATAAGTTTTCTGGTAGTGGACTGCCTGAAGCATTTTTATGACCACCTCCGCCATATTTTGCTGAAAAAATAGAGAGGTCTACCTTGTTGTCACTACGATAACTAATACTTTTTGAAACATTAATTATAATAACAAAATCTAAATTGGGATTTTTGCTAGCTAAATAATGTCCTAAATCACTACGATATTTTTCAGCATAGACAATTCCTACTTGGTGGCCATCTAATTTGGCTTTGATGACTTCTTTTTCTCTACTTTCAAGATAATTATTCATTTTATCTTTTTCTAATTTTATTAAGAATAGTTCCTGATCATTATATTTAAATTCTTCATTATTTTCTAAAAATTTTAAAAAGTAATCAATGTAATTATCACGGCCTAAAATGCTAAATAGGGCATCAATGTTATGGGCTATTTTATCGTCTTCCGTTTTAAAATCATAAGTATCAATAAGACGAACCTGGTTTACTAACCCTTCTGTTACTTTTTTGTGAAGAATTTCATTATTAGAAATACTCTTTAAATAATTATAATAAATACTGGTTGCGCTTTCTTTTTGACTTTCGGTTTCATCGATAACTGTAGAAAAATCGTATTTATTCAAAGAAAGTGCACTTTTATGATGATCAAACAATTTAACTTTTTTCTTCCACTCTTCACTATTATTAATTTCAGCAGCTAATTGTTCAGACATCGACAAATCAATAACATGAATTTCATCATATTTATCAATATTTTCCTTTAAGTTTATGTCGACGTCTTTGGGATTTAATAATAATCTATCAAAATTTTGATAAACTAGTTTGGCTAATATTATTGGGGTAATTCCATCCGGATCAGCTATATGTGTAATTATAAGTAATTTTTTATCTTCCATTATGTTCCTCCTTATTAGTACTGCCAAAGCCACCATTTCTTTCATTTGTAATTTCGTCTTCATCATCTGTTATTAAATACTTAGTAAAAATTCCTTGAACAAAGTTATCACCTTTATTAAAATGAATTCTTTCAGTACCTTCATTTTGAATTTTTACAAATATATGACCTTCATTATTTTGATTATTATAGTAATCACTATCAATAATCCCAACTTGATTACACATTCGAATGTTATATTTAAAGCCAAGGCTACTTCTAATGAAAATCATTAATACTTCATCACTTTCCATACACGCTTTTATCCCGGTTGGAATCTTTTTTGTTTCACCAGGTAATATATCTAGATCAAACAGTAAACTAAAATCGTAACCAGCGCTATATTTTGTACTTCTTTTTGGCAGGCTGTATTCGCTATATTCCTGCTTTGTTAACCCTGTATCTTTAATAAATTCATCTAAACTTATTTTTTCAAATTTACGCATTTTATCTCTCCTTCAATAAAAAAACGTCCTTAGTATAAGGACGTGATTTGACGTGGTACCACCTTAATTTGTAAGTAAATACTTACCTCAAACGTTTAACGCACGTTATCGTTCTAACCTAAATATCGATTAGAAGGCTCCAGAGCCATTCGAAATAGTCACCTTGTTTATTTACACCAACCATAAACTCTCTATAAAGTCACCTATTTTTCTCTCTTTCGTCGCTTTTCTTTTTTCATTATAGCATATATTTTTTTATCCTTCAATATGCTTAGCTAGAAAGTTAGCGACAATTTTAGCGGTTTGAAAATCACTTTCGGTTACTTCTTCTTTTTTAGACATCACCATAATTACCCCAACAACATCACCACCAGCAATTATTGGCGAAAATATATAACTGGCATTTTCTTTTTTATCTTCAGACATTTCCACATCAGTCATATCTGGGTGAAAAATCTCTTTACGGTCATGCATAGCTTTAATGATTTGACCAGAGAGAGCTTTATCTAAATACTCCTTTTTTAAACTACCACTAATCGAAATAAAAGTATCAGTATTAGTAATAAGAACGTTTTTCTTGGTGATTAAATGAATAGATTCAGCCACTTCACTAGCTACATCTTTTAATTTATCGATTTGGCTATACTTTCTTAAAATGATATTATCATTTTCATCGATAAAAATTTCAAGGTTTTCACCATTTTTAATTCTTAAATTTTTTCGTATTTCTTTTGGAATAACAATTCTTCCTAAATCGTCAATTCTTCTTACGACTCCTGTTGCTTTCATAGATTACCTTCTTTCTAAAAATATTGTGTGAGTAAATGGTAAAATTATACTCTTAACTTTTGCCTTTTTTGCAAGATTATGTTATTATTAAAAAAAGTAATAAGAAGAGGTTTTTGTATGGAGAAGGAATGTATTTTACAAAAGTATGCAGCAATAGGCATCAACTCACAAAATGGATTATATGAATTTTTAATAAATAACGAGGAAGCTAAAGTTGGAAACAAAAAGTATAACTTAACAAAAAGTAATGAAGTTATGGAATTTATGGCGCCTTTTTTAGAGGCTTTGGGGTTTGAAGTTATTCGTCTTTATCTAGAAAAAGACAAAGATGTTAGTAGTAAAAAACAGATTCAAAATTTTCATTGGTTTTTAGCTTTTCATAGTGGATTAAAATGGTATTACTATGAAACTGCTTTGAAAGAGTTTCAAGGACAATATACTTTTGAAAACTATAATAATTTAACAACGTTCGCAGCAGTTAATTTAATCAATGTTTTAGAAAGTAAAGACGATGATGACAAAGCTTATGAAAAATATACTTTAAAAGAAATTAAACCACTAAATAATTTTAAAATTCTAGATAACATTAAACAAAGTCAAGACGGAACAGAAATTTTGGTCTGGAGTGATTTAATTGGTAATTTTAATTACGAACAATTTATACCACAAACTGAAACGGAAAAATCAATCCCTAGACGGAAAAGAAGAAATACTAATTTTGGGCTTTTTCTAATTGGCTTTGCTTTTACTTTAGTAATAAGCTTACTTATTTTATGGATTTTTGCAATAATTTATTATGGAAACAGATAATGTTTCTTTTATTTTTGGGGCAAACATGCTATAATGAAAATGTTTATTTTTTAAAAGGAGGATTTTTATGGAAAAAACTTTGATATTTGGGCATCAAAAACCAGATACTGATAGTGTTACTTCAGCTATTGTTTTATCTTATTTAAAAAATCAATTAGGCGAAGATACAGAGCCAAGAGTTTTAGGTAATATTAATAAAGAAACAAAATTTGTTTTGGATTATTTTGATTTTGAAACACCAAAATATTTAAATGACGTTAGATTGGAAATTAAAGATATAGATTATGTAACTGACTGCTTTTTACATGAAACTGATTCTATATATAAAGGATATAACTATATGAATGAAACTAAAATTGGAACTATTCCTGTTGTTTCTAAAGATGGAAAATATTTAGGCGCTGTTTCAATGAAAGATGTCGCCGGAAATTTAATTTCTGGAAAATTAGAATATATTAATACTTCTTATGATAATTTGTTAGAAGCATTAAAAGCTAAAGAAATCTTACGTTTTGATAAAGAGATTACCGGAAATATAATTGTTCCATCATATAGAAGTACAACTTTTAAAGAGCTTATTAAGATCGATAAGGATAGCGTTCTAATAGTTGGTGATCGTCACAGCATTATTGAATATGCAGTTAACAACTCAGCATCAATTATTATTTTAACTAATGGTGTTGAAATGAAACCCGAACATTTAGAAATTGCAAAGAAAAATCATGTTGATGTTATTAGTACTGATTTTGATGGTATTACTACGGCTAACTTAGTAGTTTTAAGTAATTATATAAAAGATAAAATTCAAAAAGATGAAATTATCGTAGTTAATGAAAATGATAATATATATGATGTTCTAGAGATTGCAAACAAGAAAAAATATAGCAACTATCCAGTTGTAGATAATGATGGACATTGTTTGGGAATATTTAGAGCAAACATTTCAGATAATAAACATCCTAAAAAAGTTATCTTAGTTGATCACAATGAAAAAGAGCAAAGCGTTATCGGATTAGATGAAGCTGAAATAGTTGAAGTTGTCGATCATCATAAAATTGGTAATATTGGTACTTCAGCGCCAATTAACTTTAGAAATATGCCTTTGGGATGTACAGAAACTATTCTTTATTTAATGTATAAAGAAAATAATATTGAAATTCCTAAAAATATTGCTGGATTAATGATGTCAGGTATTATTTCTGATACTTTATTATTGACTTCACCAACCACAACGGAAACCGATAAAAAAGCTTTAGAAGAACTGGCAAATATTGCTGGCGTGAAATATGAAGAGTATGGCATGGAAATGTTTAGGGCTGGATCTTCAATTGAAGGTATGAGTATTAGTGAAGTTATTCATGGCGATTTTAAAAACTTTACCATTGATAATCAAAAGGTTGGAATTGGTCAAGTTTCAACAATGAGCACCGAGGAAATCATGAGCAAAAAACAAGAATTTATTGATACGTTAAATGATATTGCTAAAAATGAAGATTATACTGCTGTAGCTTTATTTGTAACTGATATTCTTAAAAACGGTTCATATATTTTATTTAATGATAGTAGTAAACATATCTTTGGTGGTTCTTTCGGAGCTCAAGATATTGAACAAGGTTATTTCTTCGAAGGTTTAGTCTCTCGTAAGAAACAAGTAGTACCTAAAGTTATGAATTATATGGATAACAAATAAAAAAACTGGGATTAAATCTCAGTTTTTTTTATATAACATTCTTGTGACACGCTGTTTGGCATATTGTTTTCTTTTTTCTTTTTCTTCACGTTTTTTCTTTTTTCTTCTATCATGTAGTGAATCACTGGTAACTAATATACCTCCAAACAATAATGCACTTCCGGAGCAAAAAAATAAATCTTTAAATCCGACTTCTTTTCTTGGAGTTACTGAACATTGATGACCATTTAGTGGATAGGAATTATATGCAAAATAGCTAAGATCTTCTTGGGCCAACATATCTTTGGTAACTTTAGCATAAGTCCCATCTTCGAAGGTAATATTATAAGTGTTGTCTTCTAAAACCGCATTATCCATTTCTGGGCCATTAAACCAATAAGTTGTTGGCTCTTCTGGGACAAAGCAGCTTATGGCTAAAGATAAAGCTCCAACCATAAATAATCCTTTAGCAATTTGAGTCTTTGTTGGTGTATCTTTTGACAATTTTGGACTTTGACATTCTGAAATTGTATTAAAGGTTCTTATTTTCATACTCGTCCCCCCCTTTCTAGCGTTATATATTACCAAATTATTTTTCTTATGTCAATTTGAGATGGTTTACTATTATTAATCCCTTTTTTTAATACTACTTTCTAATATTTTCATTAAATCAATTAAATAATAAATAAAATGTTTATCTAATTTAATAGTATCCAAGGTAATTATTAATCTTTCAAATTTCATACTAAATCTAAACATACGGCTTAATTTGCTAGCCTCATAAAATAATGTTTCACCATTTATTTTTTTTGTTAATTCTTTATCTAAAGTAATTTCAATAAAGTTTTTGGTTTGTCTTATTTGTTTTATACCAATTTTATTAGCTAATTTTTCAAACCATTCTTCATGCATATAAATTATCAGGTCTTCAGATACTTTTCCGAAACGATCTTCTAACTCATTTTTTACTTCGTTCAATTTATCATACGAGTTTATACTATTAATCTTTTTATG
Organism: uncultured bacterium; assembly: GCA_959020415.1. Lineage (GTDB taxonomy): Bacteria > Bacillota_I > Bacilli_A > RF39 > UBA660 > Coprosoma. The sequence goes on from CAUERX010000002.1 coordinate 50,474, forward strand.
AATTTCTATTTTTAAATCTTCTTCTGATACGTAATTATCATCTATTGCTGTTTTTACTTCAATCAGTGGATTAGTACTTGTATCTTCTTCTTTATATACTTCTTTACCTTGAAGCTTTTGAACTGCTTCATTTAACATTTCTAAAAAAAGTTCAATACCAATGCTGTCAATAAATCCTGCTTGCTCACTACCTAAAATATCACCAGCGCCTCTTATTGATAAATCACGCATAGCAATTGCAAATCCGCTGCCTAATTCGGTAAAATCTTTAATAACTTTTAATCGTTTAACGGCAATTTCTGATAGTAATTTCTTATTATCATACATCAAATAACAATAAGCTATTTTATTGCTACGGCCAATACGCCCTCTAATTTGGTACAATTGCGACAATCCAAAACGGTCAGCATCAATAATAATTAACGTATTAACGGTTGGTATATCAATACCAGTTTCAATAATTGTCGTGCAGAGTAAAACATCAAATTCATGATTATTAAATCTAAACATAACATCTTCTAATTCATTTTTTGTCATTTGACCATGAGCTATTTCTATTTTTACATCAGGGATTAAGGCTTGTAACTCGCTTAACTTTGTATTCATATTTTTAATTTGATTAAATAAAATGAACGTCTGCCCATTTCGCGCTAATTCCTTATACACTGCTTCTTTGATTATTTGGTTATTTTCAGCAAGGACGTAAGTTTGAATTGGATATCGATCGACTGGTGGAGTTTCAAGCATTGATAAACTACGAATTCCGGCCATTGACATTTGAAGGGTTCTTGGAATTGGGGTTGCTGACAAGGTTAAAACATCTACATTATTTTTGTATTGTTTTATTTTTTCCTTATGTTTAACACCAAATCTTTGCTCTTCATCAATAACTAGCAATCCTAAATCTTTGAATTTAACATCTTCACTTAATAGACGATGCGTTCCAATTAATAAATCGATTTTGCCTTCTACTAATTTTTCTAAAATTTCTTTAATTTTTTTTGAACTAACAAAACGATTTAAAATTTCAATATTAATAGGAAATGACTTGAATCTCTGAAGCGCATTTTTATAATGTTGTGATGAAAGAATCGTGGTTGGACATAGCATAGCAGCTTGCTTTCCAGATAAAATACATTTGAATATAGCGCGAAAAGCGACTTCTGTTTTTCCATAACCAACGTCACCACATAAGAGTCGATCCATTGGTCTAGGTTTTTCCATGTCTTGTTTTATTTCTTCAGTAACTCTTATTTGATCGGCTGTTTCTGTATGTTCAAATTCTTTTTCGAAATCTATTTGTTCATCAGAATCTTTTACGAAAGCATATCCCTCTTTAGATTCTCTAATAGCATATAGTTCTAGTAATTCTTCTGCCATGTCTTCAGCACGTTTACGAGCTTTAGCTTTGGTTTTTTCCCATTCATGACTACCAAGTTTATTTAGTTTGGGTTCACTGCCATCTTTGCCAGAATATTTAGTAATTAAATCTAATTTTTCCACAGGAATATATAGCTTATCATTGTTTTTATATTCAATTGTTAAATAATCTTTGTTAAGACCATTTTTAGGCATAGTTCTAATTCCTAAATATCTACCAATTCCATGGGCGCCATGAACAACGTAGTCACCTATTTCTAATTTGGTAATATCTTTAATACGACTTCCATAACGAAATTTTGTTTTATAATTATTCTCTTCATTTTGATTGAATAATTCTCTTGGCGTGATTACAACATATTTATCGGTTTCAAATCCACTAGTTAGTTTTTTTACAATTAGATTTAATTTCCCGGGAAATAATTCTTGTTCGTTTGTATAGATTAATTTAGGATTTTCTAAATTATCTATTAACTTATTAACTTGATAACGATTATCTAAGCAAATTATAACGTTTTTCTTTGATTTTAAATATACAGTTAAACGATCATTAATATCCTTCGGAGTTTTTGAAAATGGTTCGATATCAAAAGTTTTATAACTTTGAATATTTTTAATATTATGATGATAATTTTCAAAAGTTTCAAATATTAACGGTTTCGATGCCTTAATATCTCCAAAATCATGCATATACTTTGTATCTTTTTCACGGTTAGCACTAATATTATAATTGGTTATTTCCTCTTGTAATAATTTATAGTTAGTTAGTAAATTATGATAATTATCATATACCGTTATTGGCTCATTCATATAACCTTCAATATTGGATACTTTTGTATATTTGTACATATCGCGATACGGAACCTCAAAAATATCTTTATCAATCAAAAACTCAGTATTTGGATAAATTGTTATTTCGCTTATGTTTTCATTTGTTCTTTGGGTATCAACATTAAAGGTTTTTAGTGAATCAATAGTGTCACCCCAAAATTCAATTCTTATGGGATCTGAATTGTTTAGTGGAAATACATCAAGGACAAAACCACGAACGGCTATTTCACCGGTCATGTTAACAGTAGTCTCTCTTTTGTAACCAAGTTTATAGAACTTTTCAATCAATTTTTCGATTTTATAATCGCTGCCTACTTTTAACTTTAAATAGCTCTCTTTAAAGTTTTTCTTTGGAGGTAAAAACCTTAAATATCCCATTAGATTAGTGATAACTATTCCCTTTTCTTCATTTAAAAGGTTATTAATGGTTTCTAAGCGGCTAATTTTAAACTCTGGGGAAATAGCTATTGCCTCACTAGTAAGAAAATCGTCCATTGGAAAAAACCATACTTTGTTAGTATAGTGGGATAATGAAGTATAAAGCTTTCCCGCTTCATGAAGATTTGAAGTTACTAATAGTAAGGATTTATTTTCTTTTTGAAATTTTTTATATAAATACAAACTTTTTAATTCACTAGTAAGACCAATAACTTCTTCTTCTTCCTTAATATCAAAGATGTTATCTAGAAAACTCATGCGATCATCCTTTCGAATTATACTTGTTCATGACATTGTCAAAATTCATTGATAAAAAGTCATCTATTAAACTTTCAGCTTTTTTATTAACAGAGTTCATTAAATTTAATTCGTCTACTGGAACTTTACCAATGACATAATCAATTGAATCTTTATTCTTATCGTTCGAAATTCCAATTTTTAAACGTTTATAGTCCTGTGTTTTTAAATGGTTTTCAATATTTTTCAAACCATTATGCCCGCCTGATGATCCTTTATAACGAAGTTTAATTTTCCCTATTTCGGTATCTAAATCATCAACTATAATTAACAAATTGTTAACTTCAATTTTGAAAAAATCGAGATATGCCTTAATAACTTCACCTGATAAATTCATATATTTCTGGGGCTTTAATAATATAATCTTTTCACCATTATGAAGAAAATCAGTATACAAGCCATTAAATTTTTCTTTATTGAAACTTAAGTTTTTGGCTTTAGCGTAACTATCGATAAATCTAAAGCCGGCATTATGTCTTGTATTTTCATATTCTTTACCTGGATTTCCAAGTCCGACGATTAATTTCATACATCTCACCTTTTTCTCTAATAGTATACTACATTTTTAATGAAATAAAAACATTTCATCAAAGATAACTGAAATGTTTTTGTTTGTTTACTATTTTAATTCAGATGGTGATATTCATTATATACTTCACTTTTAGGAATGTTACGGTCTTTAGCGACTAGTTTAATTGCTTCTTTTGAACCTTTTCCTTCTTTTAAATATATATTTATATGGTCAATTATTGAAAGATTACTAAAGTCTTTTTCTTCTTTATTACCTTCAATAATTAATACAATTTCACCTTTTAAATTATCAGCAGATTTTATTAATTCTTCAACAGTTCCTCTAATTACTTCCTCATATCTTTTACTTATTTCTCTAGCAATTGCGCCTTTTCTATTTCCAAAAATGGATTTAATATTGTTTAAAGTTTTTGTAATGCGATGTGGAGCTTCATAAAAAACTATAGTAAATGGAGATTCTTTTAATTCTTCTAATTCTTTTTTACGTTTTGTTTCTTTACTGTTTAAAAATCCGTAAAAGGTAAATGGACCTTCACCTAATCCCGACATTACAACAGCGGGTATTACTGCTGTGGCACCTGGCAAACAGACAACATTATAACCTTTTTTAATAGCTTCTTTAACTAATATATAACCCGGATCACTAATAACTGGTGTTCCACGATCACTAACTACGGCAACATTTTTCCCTTCTTTTAAATATTCTATTTCTCGATTGCAATTGCTATTTTCATTATAAAGATGACTCGATATTAACGGCTTTTTAATATTGAAATAGTTTAGTAATTGATTGGTTACTCTAGTATCTTCAGCAAATACTACATCAACTTCTTTTAAAATATTTAAAGCCCGATAAGTTATATCCTCCATATTACCAATTGGCGTTGGAACTATATATAGAGTTGGACTGTTATCATAACTTTTTTGACGCATTTTATCACCTACTCAAAATATGATTGAACTTCTTTGGTATAATTGCCATCTTCTTCATGGCTAATTAAGGGCGGCAAAACTTTTAAACCTTCTTTTCCGTTTTTTTTGCCCTCAACTAAAACGATATTGGCTTCTTTGTTTTCTTTAGGATATACAAATCTAATTTTCTTTGGTTCTAAATTATATTTTCTCATGGTCTCTAAAATATCGGTTAAACGCTCTGGTCTATGGACCATGCCAATAACACCACCATTTTTTAACAGTTTTTTGGCAATTTCACAAATTTGATCTAAATTTAAAGTCACTTCATGGCGGGCCAAAGTTTTATAATCATTTTTGTTGAACTTTGAAGTATCATGTACTTTAAAAAAGGGGGGATTACAAGTAATTATATCAAAAAAATCTGAAGGATATTTTTCCTTTAAGTTATTGATATCTTCATTGATAATTGTAATTTGATCTTTTAAATTATTTAGTTCAACTGATTTTTTCGCTAATTGGCTAGATTTACTTTGGATTTCTACTCCAATTATTTTACCGTTGGTTTTGGTTGATAATATCAAAGGTATTGGTGCATTACCAGTTCCAATATCCATAATTTTTTGAACATTAGAATTAATAGTTATAAAATTAGGAAGTAGAACTGAATCTAATGAAAAGTTAAACATTTCCGTATCTTGATATATTCTTAAATTTTTATACCCTAATAAATAATTAATAACTTCCAATTACTTGTCCACCATAACGATTCCATGTGATGGCACATCAACTTTATATTGTTGTTTTAAAATATCTAAGCCAATAACGGTTCCATGACCAAATTCGGTTTTAACTTTATCACCTATTTTGGGTAAACATCCTCGGCAAGATTTATAGTCTTCATCCTCATACTTTAAGCAACAAAGTAAACGTCCACAAACTCCGTTAATTTTACTAGGATTTAAAGATATGTTTTGATTTTTAGCCATATTTATAGAAACGGTATCCAGTTCTTTTAAAAATCTAGCGCAACATAATTGCTGACCACAAGGACCACAACCTCCTACTTCTTTGGCTTTATCACGAACCCCTATTTGTCTTAATTCGATTCTAACTTTATAAATACTGGCTAATTCCTTGGCTAATTCACGGAAATCCACACGATTATCAGCTAGGAAACGAAATATTAATTTATCACGATCAAAAGTATAACTAGCATCAATTATTTGCATTTTCATTTTTTTCTTTTGAACCAAGTTACGACATTTGGCAAGGGCGTCTTTGCTATCTTTGAGATTTTTCATATGTCTTTTATAATCATCTTTACTAGAAATTCTAACTACTCGTTTTAGTTCACTTTTTAAAGCTTCTGGGCTGATTTCAATTCTATTGTTAATAACTTTACCAAATTGTAATCCTTGATCGGTTTCAACAATAACAGTGACATTTTTCTTTAATTTGTAGCCGTTTGGATCGAAATAATAAATGCGTCCATATTCTTTAAAAGAAACACCCACAACTTCTATCATTGTATCCCTCCTTCCAAAGTGATAATTAACTTGTCCATAAGTAAGCTCGTATTAGCATTATATTTAATTTTTTCTTTAAATTCGGTAATTATATTTAATTTTTTACTAATGGTTTTTAAATTGTTTTTGCCCGCAATGTATTCAATATCATTCTTATAATCAACAAATATTTCTAAATTACGATTAGTTAAATAATTTAAAATATCTTTATAATATAATGCCATAATGTCAAAAGCAATCAATAAATCTTCTTTTGATTTAATATAATCATGCCATAACTTTTGCATATATATTATAGTATCAATTTTGTTTTTTTCATAATAATTAACAAATTTTATAACTTTTTCATATTTTTCTAATTCCTCTTCAGCCGCGGCGATTTCACCTTTGCAAAGAAGATGACGTAGACGCGCTAAAGTTTTTTCTTCTTTAAAATCTTGTTTTTCTTCTTTTAATTTTATTATTTGACAACGGGATCTAATTGTTTCCAATACTTGATAAATGTTCTCGGTTATTAAAATAGCAATTATTCCCTCTTCTGGTTCTTCTAAAAATTTTAAAATTGAGTTGGCTGCTTGTTTATTTAATTTGTCAGCACCATTTATTATATATATTTTTTTATTACCAATAATAGCTTTTTTATTAAATTCTTCCTGAAGCTTTTGGAGTTGATCCTTTTTTATCCACATTCCATCAGGAGATATGATTTCTATTTCTGGAAAGTTACCACTTTCAATTACTTCACATTGTTTGCAATCCTGACAATTTTTATTATTAGTATAACTATGTGGGCAAGAAATAGTTTTAACAAATGAAAATATTAAGTTAAAACTATCATAAAAACCATTGGTCTCAAAAAGATATGCATGCGAATATTTATTTTTTAAAGCGGCATTTCTTAATATTCTATACACTATTGGTTGTAGGTTTTGATATTCATCTAACATCTTTCATCTCCCTAATAAACTAGCAATCTAATTACTATTAAAGCTATTAATCCTGGTAAACCAAGGATTGTAAGTATTAATACAGTTATTATATTTATTGGAATTATAGCGGCTGCGGGTACTAATATGTTATAACCATATAACATGAAAAAACCCATAAGTAGCCTTTTAAATGCACGTGTAATTTTTGATAGCATATTCCACCTCAATAAATTATATAAAATTTATAATAATTTATGAGATTTGACTACGCTCTGATAATGCTATTTCTAAAGTTAATGGATCTATATAGTCAATATCAGCACCTATAGGGATTCCATGAGCAATTTTAGAAATTACGACATCTCTTCCTTCAAGTATTTTTCGAATATATAAAGCGGTGGTTTCACCTTCAACTGTTGGTTTAACAGCAAGTATTATTTCTTTAATGTCTTCTTTTTCTATTCTCTTTAATAATGAAGCAATATTTATATCTTCAGGATTAATCCCATCTAATGGAGAAATTAATCCGCCAAGAACATGGTAAAGTCCATTATATGTTCCTATTTTTTCAAATAAAACAATATTTTTACTTTCTTCAACAACACAAAGAACATTTGTATCACGACTTTCGTCTTTACAAATGTCACATTCGTTATCTTCTGAAAGATTACCACATTTTTCACATTTTTTTATTTTAGTTTTACTGTTTTCTAATGAAGTAGTAAATAACTGAATTGTTTCATCGTCCATGTTTAAACATGAAAGTGCTAAACGTTCGGCTGTTTTTTCGCCAATTCCTGGAAATTTTTTAAAACATTCAATTAAATTGGTAATTGTTCGTGGATACATTTAAAATAATCCTGGCATTCCTTGAGTATATTTACCCATTTTTTGTTCAGTCATTTCATCGACTTTTTTACTAGCTTCATTTACAGCGACTAAAATCATATCTTCAAGCATTTCTATTTCATCGCTTTCGATATTATTAGTATCAATTTTTACTTTTGTAAGTTTTTTATTTCCCTTCATTTCAACGGTGACAAATGATGATTTGCCTTCGAAGACAGAGTTATCGATTTCCTCTTTTGCATTCATCATATCTTTTTGCATTTTTTGTGCTTGTTTCATCATAGCTTGTATATTCATATTATCTTCCTTTCCTAATTATATTCAATTATATCTTTGAAAACGCTGAATTCACTTTTCTCGTCGTCTTCTTTAAATAGATCAGCTATATTTATTTTTTCTTCTTGATAAGTATATTCTTTTATTTTACTATTAAATTCATTTTTTATAATTTCCCAGCTATCTACATCAGTAGCTATAGCTTTATATTTATTGTCTAAAGCTTTAGTTAAAACTTCTTCTATGTTTAATATATTTTCATTAAATAGGTTAGCCATTCGTTCATTTTTGTAAACAAAGATTAAATTTTTTTCACTGGCAGCTTTCAAAGTTCCATCTAAAACCATACCAGCATATTTACCGAAATCTGGATCAAGTAGAAAGTCATTTAACGAAAGTATCCTTTGTTTTATTGCCATAGCGACCTTTTTATTAAAATTTGCTAAAGTGTTATTAATTCGAATTTCTTTTATTTCGTTTAATTTATCATAGTCTACTTGTTTGTTTTTGGGCGTTATTTCTTTTACTGTTTCAACTTTTTCGTCCTGAGATTTTACTATTTCTATTTTGGTGCCCAATTCTGATGATTTAACATCTGTTTTCTTTTCTTTTGTATTTTCAGCAAGCTTAGGTATTGGTTCTTCTTTGGTTTCTTCTAATTTAACCTGTTTTTCACCAATTTCTGTTTTACCTAACATTTTAATAATTGCTAATTCGAGTAATAGTTTTGTATTGCTTGCTTGATGCATTTCTATTGTACAATCATTTAGTTTATCTATATAATCTAAAATCGTCTCGCTATTAATAATATTTACTAATTCGTTATAAATTTCAAAATTACTGTTAATAGTTTTGAAATATTCGGGTGCTTTTAAACAAAGAAGAATATTTCTCATAAAAGTAGTTATCTCTTCGGTTAATTTAACAAAATTCTTACCACTATCATTATAAAAATCTAACTTTTTAAAAATATTTTCTAAGTCGCCTTTTATTATTAAGTTTATAAAGAACTTCAAATCTTTTGGCGTTAACGTACCGTTAATATCATGTATGTCTGTAGCAGTTATTTTAGATTCTGAATATGCCACGGCTTGATCTAGCATTCCAATTGAATCTCTCATCCCGCCATCAGATAAACGAGCTATTTCGTATAAAGCAGATTCTTCTATATCAATGTTTTCGTTATTAGCAATTTCTGATAATCTTTTAACGATGTTATTTTCACTTATTTTTTTAAAATCTAAACGTTGACACCTTGATAATATTGTTTCAGGGATTTTATGAGGATCGGTTGTTGCTAAAACAAATATAATATGCGCTGGGGGTTCTTCTAAAGTTTTTAGCAGAGCATTAAAAGCTCCAGTTGTTAACATATGAACCTCATCGATAATATAAACTTTATATTTTCCATAGGATGGAACAAGATTAACCTTATTACGAAGTTCTCGAATTTCGTCAACTCCATTATTAGATGCTGCATCAATTTCAATAATATCACTATTATTGGGGACTGTACAACTAGTGCATTTTCCACAAGGATTGCCTTTTTCTAAACTTTCACAATTTACCATTTTAGCAAATATTTTAGCGACACTCGTCTTTCCAGTTCCTCTAGGTCCTGCAAATAGATAAGCATGATTAATTTTATTATTTAAAATAGAATTTTTAATTATTTTGACAATTGTATCTTGTCCACCAACTTCATCTAGGTTTTTTGGTCTATATTTTCTATACAATGCTTGATACATTTAATCACCCTCTAAAACTATTATAATTATAACATTTATCCACAACAAAAGGAAATAACTTTACACTTATTTCCTTTTATTTTCGAAAAACTTTTTTAATAATGTTTGGGACTCTTCTAGTCCTTCTTCCAATTTTTTAAATGTTGATTTTGAAATATTTTCTTTAAATCTAGGAGCAGCAAAAAATACTTTTTTTATACGTGCTTGTTCAATTGCTCCTTGACACATTTTACAAGGTTCTAGAGTAACATACATTTCACAATTGTTTAAATACCAATTTTGTTTCTTTTTGCAAGCTTTTTCCACAGCATTTACTTCAGCATGTCTAGTTACTAATTTGGTTTTTTCTTTTGTATTATGTGCTTTGGCTATTACCTTACCATTTTCCACAATTATAGCTCCGACAGGAACATCATCGGTTAATAAAGATTTTTGGGCTTCTTTAAAAGCCAATTTCATATATTTATTCATTTTATCACCTAAATAAAAGGTACACACGTTTAGTGACCCTTAAGGCTGCTGTCTTCCGACTCTGACCTGGTTCAGATATAAACGTTGTACCTAAATAATAATATAATATTTTAATAAAAAAAGCAACTGTAATAATGTTTTATATGAAATATTATTTATATTTGTATATTTTGGTGATTAAAGTGAGTTTTTGTGGATTTAGTCGGGCTAAAAAATAACATATCTCAAGGTTTCACGTGAAACATAGTTCAATCGTAATAAAACATAAATATGAATGTTAACAGTTTTTATTTATTCCGGCAAAGCTTATTCTATCATTTGGTAACGATATTTTCGTTACATTACGAAGATTATCCACATTTTTTATTATTTGAGTTAGTTTGTTTTATGTTTCACGTGAAACATTATATGTTTTTTTCTATTTTTTGATAGATTATTTACTTAAAAAATATAAGATTGGAACTTTATTTTCTGAAAACAAAATATAATTTAAAGATGGTTTCACACAAAACATAAAATGATTTTAAATAAAAAATGTAAATTGCATAATACTTACACTACAGTTGTTAAAAATTTTCTTAAACTAATTTTGTTAAAACAGTCGCTCTCTTTCCCACACTTTTTTTTATTAAAAATACAGTTTTAAGTATTTAATTAGTTTAAAAGAGCTCCATATAATGTTTCACGTGAAACATTATAAATAGCAAATAACCGTATAGTCTATTTTCTATACTTTCCGATGATTTTGGTGATTTATTAAATACTATATCTTAGATGTTTCACGTGAAACTATAAACTATATAATTTTTGTACGTCAATGTTTCACGTGAAACATAGCTGTAATTTTATCAGGTAAAAAAGATATACCTATTTTGGTATATCCTCTTCGGTAGTAGTATCTAGTTCCTCTTCACCCTCTTCTTTGAATATTAGAGCCACATTACTAACCATTTGTTCTTCTTTTAGGTTTATTAATCTAACACCTTGAGCTACACGTCCTGTTGTTGACACTTGGGCAACAGATAATCTAATGATCATTCCACTATTAGTAATTATCATTAAATCTTCATCACCATTGACTAATTTAAAGGCTACAATGTTACCATTTTTTTCAGTAATATTTAATCCTTTAACTCCTTTGCTGCCTCTATGTGTCATTCGATATTCAGTAGCATTGGTACGTTTTCCATAACCTTTTTCTGTTACTACTAAAACTTCCTGACCTGGATTCGCAATTTCACAGCCTACACAGATTCCATCATCTAAATCTATTCCTTTAACCCCGGCAGCGGTTCTTCCCATGATTCTAATCTCTGTTTCATCAAATCTAATCATACGACCGTTTGATGAAGCAATTATTATTTCATTGTTTCCTGTTGTTTTATCCACAGAAATTAATTCATCGTTTTCTTTTAATGATATAGCTATTTTCCCATTTGATCTGATATTTTCAAATTCTGATAAAATCGTTCTCTTAACAATACCATTTTGTGTACAGAAGACAATATTACCTTCTTTTTCTTCAGAATTTATTTTAAGCATAGCTTTTACTGTTTCTTCTTTTTCTAGTGGTAGTAAGTTAACAATAGGTAACCCTTTAGATTGTCTACTGAATTCCGGCACTTCATATCCTTTAACACGATATACTTTACCTTTATTGGTAAAGAACATGATGTAGTCATGGGTAGTCATAGAAATTAAGTTTTCCACAAAATCTTCTTCGTTTGTGGCCATTCCTTTTATTCCTACGCCTCCTCTATTCTGCGTTTTGTAGGTTTCGCTAAGCATGCGTTTAATATACCCTTTGTTTGTTAGTGTAATGACAATGTTTTCGATTGGTATTAATGATTCATCTTCAATATAGTCAATAGCTGTCATATCAATATTAGTTCTTCTATCATCACTATATTTATCTTTTATTTCTTGCAATTCTTCTTTAATAATACCTAACACCTTTTCTTCAGATGCTAATATTTCATTGTAATATTTAATTTTTTCTAATAAATCTTTTAATTCATCTTCGATTTTTGCTCTTTCTAGACCAGTTAATCTTCTTAACTTCATTTCTAGTATAGCTGTAGCTTGAGCCTCTGATAAATTAAATCTTGATATTAATTGAGCTTGGGCGTCTTCGTCGCCGTTAGCACCTTTTATAATTTTTATTATTTCATCAATATTATCTAAAGCTATTTTTAAGCCTTCCAAAATATGAACACGTTTTTCGGCTTTATTTAAATCAAATCTCGTTCTTCTAATTATTATTTCTTTTTGATAATCTATATATCTAGAAATTATATCTTTTAATCCTAATGTTTTTGGAACACCATTATCAAGCATTAATAATGTAATACCATAATTTGTTTGAAATCCAGTATGTTTATATAAATTATTTAAAACAATTTGCGCATTAGCATCTTTCTTTAAAGATATTGTTATCTTAATACCATTTTTTAGATCTGTATGGTAATCTGAAATTCCTTCAATAGTTTTATTATGAACTAATTCTGCTACTTTATTTTTTAAGTCAGAAGTATTTGTTCCATATGGTACTTCATCAATTATTATATATTGGCGGCCATTTTTTTCTTCAATTGTCGCTTTACTTCTTAGTGTTATCGTTCCCTTACCTGTTTCATAGGCTTTTTTGATTCCACTATTACCTAAAATGGTAGCCCCTGTTGGAAAATCAGGTCCCTTTATATACTGCATTAATCCTACTGTATCAATATCTTGGTTATCAATATAAGCAATACATCCATCAATAACTTCACCTAAGTTATGTGGAGGAATATTAGTAGCCATACCAACAGCAATTCCCATGGTACCATTTACTAGGACGTTAGGAAATCTTGAAGGTAAAACGGTTGGCTCTTCTCTTGTTTCATCATAGTTTGTTTCAAAATCAACAGTATCTTTATTAATATCACGAAGTAATTCTAAAGATATTTTTGATAAACGTGACTCTGTATAACGCATAGCAGCGGCTCCATAACCTTCAATATTACCAAAGTTTCCATGGCCATCTATTAGCATATAACGATAACTAAAATCTTGTGCCATACGCACCATGGCTTCATAAATACTTGAATCACCATGGGGATGGTAGTTACCCATTACTTCTCCGACAGTTTTTGCACTTTTTTTATGAGGCTTATCTGGCGTGTAACCTGATTCATACATCGAATATAAAATTCGGCGGTGAACTGGTTTTAATCCATCCCTTAAATCAGGCAAAGCACGTGCCATGATAACACTCATTGAATAATCTAAAAATGAACTTTCTATTTCATTTACTATGTTATTTTCTTCTAATCTATCTTTACTATGGTCCATAATTCACCTCCTAAACGTCCAAATTCTGCGCATATGACGCGTTTTCTTCAATAAATTTTCTTCTTGGCTCTACTTCTTCGCCCATTAATTTTGAGAAAGATTCATCTGCAGCGATAGCATCATCAACAGTTATCTTTCTTAAAATTCGACTATTAATATCCATGGTAGTTTCGTTTAACTCATCAGCATCCATTTCACCTAAACCTTTCATACGCATAATGTCGTATTTAGTGTTTGGGTTTAAAGAGGCTAAATAAGAATCTCTTTCTTCTTCATTTAAAACATATTTTATTGTTTTACCATGTTTTATACAAAATAATGGAGGCTGTGCAGCATAAACATGCCCAGCTTCGACAATTGGTCTAAAGAAACGATAAAACAAAGTAAGTAATAAAACTCTTATGTGGGAGCCATCAACGTCGGCATCGGTCATAATAATAATTTTATGATATCTTAACTTTTTCAAATCAAAGTCTTCACCAATTCCTGTGCCGAAAGCTGTAATAATAGTTCTAATTTCTTCATTGCTTAAAGCACGATCCATTCTTGCTTTCTCAACATTTAAAATCTTACCTCTTAGGGGCAAAATTGCTTGGGTAATCGAATTTCTTCCTTTAATTGCTGACCCTCCAGCCGAATCTCCCTCGACAAGGAATATTTCGCATTTTGCGGGATCTTTATCCTTACAATCAACTAGTTTTCCACCAAAATTTATAACATCTAGATCACTTTTTCTTCTTGTAAGTTCTCTGGCTTTTTTAGCAGCTACTCGTGCTCTGGCAGCAGTCATATTTTTCTCGATAATTATTTTGGCTTCATCTGGATGTTCTAGTAAATAACGTTCAAAACCATCAGCAAATACATTATCAGCGATTTTTCTTACTTCCGAATTTCCTAATCTTCCTTTGGTTTGACCTTCAAATTGAGGATTTGGGTGTTTACAAGAAACGATCATTGTTAATCCTTCTTTAACATCTTCTCCACTTAATGAATCATCTTTTTCCTTTAATAAGTTAGTCTTTCTCGCATAACTATTAATAATTCTAGTTAAAGCACGCTTAACGCCTTCTTCGTGGGTTCCACCATCGTGAGTATTTATGTTATTAACAAATGAATAAATACTGTCCGTATAGCCTGTATTGTATTGTAAGGCAACTTCAAATATTACATCGTTTTCTTCACCTTCTAAATGAATTATTTCACTTTGAATTGGAGTTTTATTTTTATTTAAATATCTAACATATTCACTAATGCCGCCTTCATAGTGGAAGGTTTCACCTGTGGTATCCTCATCATCACGATCGTCTCTTAAAGTAAGGCTTAATCCTTTATTAAGAAAAGCTAATTCGCGAGTTCTAACTTTTAATGTTTCATAATCATAAATATCAGTATCAAAAATTTCAGGATCCGGTTTGAAAGTAACTGTTGTTCCTGTTCTTTCTTCATTACATGTTCCAACTACAGTTAATTTTTGAACAGTTTTTCCACCATTTTCAAATTTTACTTCTTGAATTTTTCCATTTTTATAGACTGTAACAGTTACACTTTTTGATAAGGCATTTACAACTGAAGCTCCTACACCGTGTAATCCACCAGAGACTTTATACCCGCCTCCGCCAAATTTTCCACCAGCATGAAGAACAGTGTATACTGTTTCCACTGTAGATAAACCTGTTTTAGGATGAATTCCCGTTGGTATTCCACGACCATTATCTTTTACAGTTATTGAATTATCTTTATTAATAACAATTTCAATGGCATCGCAATAGCCGGCTAAAGCTTCATCGATAGCATTATCGACAATTTCCCATACTAAATGATGGAGTCCTTTAACATCGGTGGTTCCTATGTACATTCCTGGTCTTTTTCTTACGGCTTCTAATCCCTCTAGGACTTGAATATCCGTTTCATTATAATGTTCTTTGTTTTCTTCCATTATCTCACCTCTTCTGTGATTTGTCCGCTTTCTATTTTAATTAGTTTGGCTTTATCGATTATCTTTTGTTCAATATTGCATAAATCAGTCGTAGTTATTATTACTTGCATATCATCATCGATAAATTTTAGTAAATTATTTTTTTTATCATTATCTAATTCACTAAAAACGTCATCTAATAAAATAATTGGACTTGTTTTCTTGTAATCTCTAAATATTTGAATTTCTGATAGTTTAAGCGCTAATACAGCAACTCGTTGTTGGCCTTGCGAACCATAATATCTTAAATTTTCATCATCTAAATAAAATTCAAAATCATCATGATGAGGGCCATAAAGAGTCGTTTTCTTTTTTATTTCACGCTCTAAATTCTCGTTAAGGGTCTTTAATAATTCAGTTCTTATAGTTTCTTTTTCATAATCTGCAAAATCAAGTGATGGTTTATATTTAATATGAAAACCATCTGCTGAAGCAATATCTTTATATATCTTTGGACAAATTTTATTCAATCTTTGAATATATTTTTCTCTCATTTGATAAATAAAGACACTTTTTTCCACAATATAATCAGTTAAAACTTTAAAATAGGCTTCGTCTATTGGATCACCAAGACTTATCTGCTTTAAATAATCGTTGCGGATTTTTAATAATTTATTATAATCATTTAAAGTATTATAATAATTTTGCGAGATTTGACTTAACTCAAGATTTAAATATTTTCGTCTTTCACTTGGAAATCCTTTAATTAAGTTTAAATCCTCAGAATAAAAAATGATAATATTCATTTTTTCAATGTAGCCACCTATTTTAGTAACTGAATTATTATCAATCTTTACTTGTTTTTTTGTCTTATTTAAGATAATTTCAAGATTATAAGAAATTTCGTTTAGTATAGTTCCTTTGATGACAGCACATTCCTCACCACTTTTTATAAGATTCTTATCAATAAATGACCGATGGGACTTAGTAAAAGCTAAAACATAGATACTCTCCAAAAGATTTGTTTTACCTTGGCCATTATCGCCATAAATAATCGTGGTATTTTGATCTAACGAGATATCTAGGCTATCATAATTTCTAAAATTCTTGATATGTAAGTTTTTTAGGACCATGATTTTCCTCTTTTCAATTTTGATGAGCCTTATTTCAAAAAAGTAGTTTTTGTAGTACTCCTATACTCCATATTCATTATACCACAAAATAAGCCTTTTTAATCAAAAAATAAGCTTTAGTGGCTTATTTTTGGTTCTTTTGGCGATTTCGTAAAATTAGTAATAATTTGGTTGATCTAAATATTTGACTTTCAAAGGCATCAAAAGATAATGGAAACATTCTTTCTTCGCCACCGCTAAATTTTACTAAAACATTATTATCAACGCCTTCATACGAACTAATATGCTTAATAGCTATCCAGCAGCAGTCATCTAATAATGGTGACATAGTTGGAAAAAATATTAATTCATTACTTCCCTCTACGATTATCGGTAGTTTATAACACATTCCTAATAGTTTTTTGCTACCTTTGGTCCGACCTTCTAAAGTGCTGCCATAGTATTCACAACTTTCTCTTAAAATTTTAGATACTGATTTATTTACTACAAAATGTCTCCTTTCCTCTATTATTTCTGTTTTAGAGCCTTCTTTAGCTATTAAAGCACAAGTAGCATTAGTTATCTCATAGAAGTCTTCTTTCACTGGCTCTCCTCCTTCTAATCGATAATAATCGATGTGTCTCTTATACTCTTTTTAGTTGTCGATTTTTATCAATATTTGTCGGAAAGTTAATTTTTTTGTAAAAAAATATTAATTTTATGGTAATGCTAGTCAATTTAGACTTGAAAAAAAGAACTTTTTAATAAGTTCTTATTGGTAAAATTAATTGAATCAAATCATCACTTTCTGGATTTTTGATAATTATTGGTTTAAATTCACCATTAAATAATAATTCTATTTCATCTGATTCAAGTACGCGAATTGAATCTAACATGAATTTGGAATTGAAGGCGATTTTAATATCTTCTTCGTTATTTTTTTCCACAGTTATCTTTTCTTCGACATTTCCGATTTCCGGTATATTTGATGAAATAATTACTGTTTCTCCCTTACTTTCTAATTTAATAGTGTTTTTATCACTTTCGTTTGTTAATAATGATGCTCTATCAATAGCACTGAAGAAGTCCATTAATTTTACTTGCATCTTTAAATTGAATTCTTCAGGTATTAATTTAGAGGTATCTGGATAAGTTCCACTTATTAATCTAGTCATCATGATGATTTGGCTAAATTTAAAGATAACTTTGTTATTGAAAATATGCATTTCTACTGCTTCTTCATCTTCACTCATTAATTTAACTAATTCTAAAAGGTTTTTAGTTGGAATAATTATATTAATGTTTTCACTTACTTCATTATCAAGGTTTATTTTTTTAATCGCTAAACGGTAAGAGTCCGTGGCTGTACATTCCATAATACTTTTTTCTAATTTAAAGTTAATTCCTGTTAAAACAGGTCTTGATTCTCCTGTTGATGTTGCAAATGAAGTTTGATTTATAATAGTTTTAAATACTTTTTGATTTAAAACAACTGGATCTTTACGATATTCTAATTCTAAATCTGGAAATTCATTTGGATTACTACAATTTAAATTAAATGATGAATTTTTAGTGGTTATATAAATTTTAGAATCTATTACTTCTTCGATATTTATTATTTCATCTGGTAGTTTTCTAACAATGTCATAGATATAACGTCCTGATACAACGATTTCTCCATAGTTATCAATGTTTTCTATATCTTCTTTGGGAATAAATGTTTTAATAGCTATTTCATTGTCAGTACTCATTAAATATAATCCTTCTGTGGTTAATTCAAATTTAATACAGTTTAAAATAGGTCTTAAATTTTTAGTAGATATGCCTTTTATAACATAGTTTAAATGTTCTAATAGTATTGTTTGTTTTATTTTTAATTTCATAATTCATTTCTCCTTTTATTTATTGTTTCTATAAATATATTTTTATTATTGTTGTGGATTGTGTGGAAAAGTGATTTTTTCCTTGTTAATTATAACTTAAATTGGATATTATGGCTTGTTCAAAAGCTGTGGATTAAAATAAGTTTTCCCCTACTATCTTATTTGAGCAACAATTTTTGTGATTTCATCTTCAAGATTTTTATCTTTAGTAAGTTCTCTTTTTATTTTATCAACGGAATGCATTACTGTAGTATGGTCTTTTCCACCAAATTCACTACCAATCTTTGGTAATGATTCTTTTAAATATATTCGGCAAATATACATTCCGATTTGTCTTGGAACGGCAATTTTAGAAAGTCTTTTCTTTCCTTTAATATCTTCTGGAGTTATATTATAGTTTTTTGCTACTATTTGAATTACTTTATCAATTTTATTTTTTGAAATAATAGCTTTCCCAATATAATCTTTTAAAGCTTCAATTGCTAAATCGATGGTGATTTCAGAGCCATTCATAATAGTTGCATACGCAAATACTCTAGTAAGGGCTCCTTCTAGTTTTCTTATATCAGTGGTACAATTACTTGCTATATATTCTTTAACTTCCTCTGGAACATAGCTACTGATTCCTTGGGCTTCTATTTTTTTATCAAGAATTGCCATACGAAGTTCAAAATCTGGTGGCAGGATGTCAATAGTTAATCCCCAATTGAATCTTGTTCTTAAACGATCTTCTAGTTTTTTTAGATCGTCTGGAGATCTATCCGATGAAATAATTATTTGTTTATTTTTTGTGTGTAGTTCATTAAAGGTGTTGAAAAATTCTTGCTGCGTTTTATTAGCTATTTCTAAGTATTGAATATCATCAATCATAAGGACGTCGATGTCACGATATTTACGTTTAAAATTATCCACAGCTTTAAAATTGTTATCGTTTTTTCGATACAAACTTAAAAAATCATCAACGAATTTTTCACTGGTTACATAACGGACTTTTTTATTAGAATTTGAGGTTATATAATTCCCAATTGCGTGCATTAAGTGAGTTTTGCCAAGGCCACTACTTCCGTAGATGAATAACGGATTATACATACTTCCTGGTCTTTCGGCTACTGCTACTCCTATTGCTTTAGCAAATTTATTGCTTTCGCCGGAAATAAAATTTTCAAATGTGTATTTGTTATCTAATCCACTTTCGAAAATAGCATCATCATTTTCTTTTATAATAGCAATTCTATCATTTTCTTCAGTGTGTTCTCCTACTGTTACATATTCAAAGTTAAAGATGGAACCGGTGACTTCCATAAATGTTTCTTTAATAATGTCACTGTAGTTTTCTTTTAGATGTTTTTTATGAACGTCTAGTGGAACTTCAACTAAAGCAATTTCTTCATTTAATTTAATAAGCCGAGTGTCTTTAAACCACGTTTGAAATAAAACTGGTTTTACTTTCATTTCAATTTTTTCTAAAAAGACACTCCAGATATTTTCTAAATCCATAAACATCCCCCATAATCTGTAAAGTCTTACTTACATTTTACATTATTTTTACTAAAAATTCCAGAAAAACTGTGGAAAAAGTAGAAAAAAAGATATCCACACACTTATAAAGTCGATATTTGGTGAAAACTGTCGTTTTTCCACAGAAAATGTGAAAAAGTTAATTATCAACATTGTTAATTATTTTGAAGTATTTCACATATGTTGAAATGAAGAGAAATCCCTGAAATTTAAAAATAAATTATGGTGGATAAGTAATGTGGTAAATCTCTTTTATTGTTTTTAATATTTTTACTTGTGGAAAAAAAGTAGGGTATTTTATTGTTTTTGAAATAAAATCTTTATTAAAACTATTTTAATTTTGTTTTTGATATTAAATTTTAGAAAAAATGTGGCTAATTAGCATATTTTTATAATGGTAGTACCAAAATACTAAGTAAAAAAAGGGTAGTTAGGAAAAAAACGTTGACAAACAGACCTTTTATCTATATAATTAATAGAGCAAACGAAAAAACGAGAGGAGTGGAACTAATGACAAAAAGGACTTTTCAACCTAATACTAGAAGAAGAAGTAAAAAAATGGGTTTTTTTGCTAGAATGAAAACAAACATTATTAAAAGAAGAAGACAAAAAGGACGCAAAGTCTTATCTCGTTAATGACCACTGCTAATCCAGTGGTTTTTAAATATTAGAGGTGGGAAATAATGAAAAAAATTAATATTTTAAAAAGTAATGACGATTTTGATCGTATTATAAAAAATAATAAACCTTTTAAATTTAAAGATTATATTATTTATATAGAAAGAAAAAAGGAAGGCCCATATAAATTTGGACTTTCTGTGGGTAAGAAGATTGGTAATGCGGTTATGCGTAATAAATATAAACGTAGATTAAAAAATATAATTGATGAAAAGACCTACCAAAATAATTTTAATTGTATTATAATAGTAGGCAAGGGGATAGTTACCCGAAGTTTTAAAGAAATGGAAACAAATTTACTTAAAGTTTTTGAAATACTTAAATTAACAAAGGAGAAATAATTTATGCATAAAAAGAAAATATTAGTCGTCCTCCTACTTGTGATGACAATATCATTAACAGGATGTACTAGTTATGTTAAAGATGATAATGGTGGTGTGGTTAAAGAACCAACAAATGGTCAAAGTTTAGTTTCAAATATTCTTTGTCAACCAGAGGATCCAACAATTGTTAAAACTTATGAAAAACATGATGTTAATATTGATAAATTACCAACATGTCCAAAATTTACTCCGGCCGATGGTGGTTATGAAGGAATTTGGAGTACTTTATTTATTAAACCATTAAGTTGGTTAATTATTCAAATTGGTGGATTTGTTAAAAATTATGGTTTAGCGATTGTCATAGTTACATTATTAATTCGTTTAATTATTTTCCCAATCAGTAAAAAATCGGCTATGCAATCGGAAAATATGAAGAAGGCGAGTAAGGATTTAGAAAAACTTCAAAATAAATATCGTAATCGCACTTCTCAAGAGGATCAAATGATGCAAGCTCAAGAAATGATGAGCATTTATAAAAAATATAATATTAATCCGATGTCAGGATGTATATTTGCCTTTATCCAAATGCCTTTATTCTTTGCTTTCTTAGAGAGTTTATATAGAATTCCAGCGGTATTTGAAGGTAAGTTCTTAGGCTTTAGTTTAGGAACTAGTCCATTTAATGCTTTATTTGGAACAAGTTTCTCGTTTGATCATTTCTTAAATTCATTTAGTACAGGTAATTGGATTTACTTATTATTACCACTAGTCGTTGGACTAACAACGTTCTTCTCATTTAAGATGAATTCAGGACTTGGGGCAACTAATCCAGCTCAAGAAAAACAGATGAAGATGATGATGAACATTATGATGATATTTATTTTCATCGCATCATTTACTATGTCAACAAGTATTATTATTTATTGGATTACCGGTAGTTTATTTACGATAGTTCAAACTGCGGTTATAAGGAGGCATAAAGATGCTAGAGATGGTAAGAAACGAATCAAAAACTAAAGAAGATGCTTTAGCAAAATCTTTGGAACAATTAAATGTTCGTGAAGACGAAACTTTTTACTACTTTGAAGAAACTGAAGGTGGATTATTTAAAGGAAAAAAATATACTTCAGTCGTCACTACAAAATATGCGGTTAAAGAGTATATTAAGGATTTTTTAAATGATCTTGCTTATAAAATGAATACTAAATTTAATATTGAAGTTAAAGAAACTGATTATGGTTTTTCAGTAATTATTATTGCTGATTATAATGCAGCTTTAATTGGCAAGAATGGTCGTACTTTAAATAGTATTCAAACTGTTTTGAGACAAGCTATTAAAAAGTACGGAAATTTTAATATCAAAGTTAATATTGATATTTCTAATTATAAAGCACGTCGTGAAAGAAATATTAACTATGAGGTTCGAAAGATATGCCGTGAGGTATTGAAAACAAAAATTGCTGTAAAATTAGATCCAATGAATTCTTATGAAAGAAGAATTGTTCATACAGTTGTTAGTGATTTTGAAGATTTAGTAACTGAAAGTGAAGGTGTCAATCCTAATAGATATGTAGTTATTAAATATAAAGAAGATTAATTTCTTCTTTTTTTGTATCATTTAGTTTTACTATATTAAAAATATTAGTAATTATATGGATAATAATATAGGGAAATATGACGTCTAAAGAAATGGCTAATCGATTATATCCAGTGTAGATTTATAGCGATTTACCATCACAACCCTTAACTAGTTTAGAAAAAGAGGCTTTTGGTAATGAAAATAGCACAATTAAAAAGGAATAGTATATCTATTTAAAATATAGTTAATTGAAATGATCATAATTAAATATTATGATTTTTCATTGTAAACATTGTATAAAAAGATGATATATAATTAAAATAAATTTAAAATGTGATATATTTAAATAATTATAGAAATATGGTGTAGGTTAATGAAAAATGTAAATTTAATAAAGTGATATATCGGTTAGTGTATGTACGATTGTTTTTGCCTTTGTATGTGCTTGCTTTCAATATGTAACTGATAAATTATTCTATGTATATTTTAACTTTTCGTGTTACTGTTCCTTTTATATTAATTGGGATATTTTATGTTTTAAAATTGTCATTTATTTTTTTGTATGTATGTGCGCTAATTGCTTTTTTTATTGAGTATTTAACAAGAAGTTAATTTGGAATATATGCGCTTAATTAATCAAATAAGTATAGTAAACCGAGCTTAGCTACAGAGCTAATAGGTGTTTATTATTTGTTTGAGGCAGTAGAGCGTTTATTACATTTATAGCGGGAATTATATTAAAGTGCGAAATATAGTCTTTTCTTATATTATTTTAGTATGTTTACTTATAATACCATTATTTTATTTAGCAAATCGTTTAATCTTTTTTTTGAAAAATGAATAAATTTAATTATTTGTATAAAATATTATTTACAATGTAGTATACTAATACTAAGCGAAAGCAATTTGACATAATATTAATTTATGATAAAATAATTATTGACTTTGAAAGAGGGAGTTTTACATGGAACAACAAGAAAATAGATATGGAACTAATGTTATTGAAGACATAAAAGACGGAATAAACGTATTTGGTGCTTCAACTGGAAATCTACTAAAGTATACATGGAATATTTTTGGAATGACTATAGTGGCAGTCGGAAGTATAATTCTTTTAAAAGGGAATCAGGTAGTTAGGGGTTATATTAGTCGTCATTATAGCGGTGACCAAGCAGAAGATAAATCAAACCAAGCTAACTTAGAAATGAATGATAAATTGAGTACTTTAACTGAAGCTGTATCTTCTATTAGTTTTTCTCAGATACCGAGTTATCCAACAAGTTCTAGTGAACATGGACAAAAATCGATAAATAGAAAATGTTAGATAATAACATTTCTTTTTTATAAAACGTAAATATTTATAGTAGGTGGTAGAATGATTAAAAGGCAGACTAGAGTAGAGCGTAGAATTTATTTTGATCCTAGATATTATAATATAGTAAAAGGTATTTTAAATAGTCCAGAATTTCAAAAAAGGAAAACTTATAAACATCATGATGATTGTTCTGTTTTTGAACACTGTTTAAGTGTTTCTTATATATCTTATCGTTATTGTCGAAAATTAAAATTAAATTACCGTGATGCAGCTATTGGAGGATTATTACATGATTTTTACGAAACGCCGTGGCAAGATGATTTAACTAGTAAAAAACCCTTTTTTCAGCAACATGGATTTACTCATGCTGGTAATGCTTTAGATAATGCAGTTAAGTATTTTCCAGATTATATAAATTCCAGAGTTTCAGATATTATTCTAAGGCATATGTTCCCTTTAAATATTCATCCTCCTAGGTGTCCCGAAGCATGGGTAGTAACTTTTGTTGATAAAAAAGTAAGTATGGGAATATTAAAACCAAATAAAAAATTTTTAAAATATGTTGGAGTGGCTAAATATTTTAATAAAGGAAATGAAAAATAATAGTTTAAACTATTGTTTTTATTTGACTATTAATGGCATATAGAGTAAAATTACCATAGATAAATTTTTGGAGGTGAACTTTATGAATGATACAATTGCTGCAATTTCAACAGCGCAAGGAATAGGTGCAATATCAATAATTAGAGTTAGTGGTGAAGATGCTGTTAAAATAGTTGCTTCTGTTTTTTCAAATGATAAATTTTATAAAGCACCATCACACACTATTCATTATGGTTACATAGTTGATAATGGTGAAAAAATAGATGAAGTTTTAGTATCATTGATGAGAGCTCCAAAAACCTTTACGATGGAAGATGTGGTTGAAATTAATTCTCATGGTGGAATAAGTACAACTAATAAAATATTAGAGGTTTTATTGTCACATGGTTGCCGTTTGGCTGAGCCTGGAGAATTTACTAAGAGAGCCTTTTTAAACGGAAGAATTGATTTAACTGAGGCCGAAGGTATTATGGATTTAATAAATGCTAAAACAGATAAATCAAGAGAGATGGCACTTAAACAAGTTAATGGTAAGGCATCACTTATGATTAAAGGACTACGTGATGATTTGGTGGCTATTTTGGCTAACATTGAAGTTAATCTAAATTATCCAGAATATGAAGATATTGAGGATATGACTACTGAAAAAATCAAAGAAAACATGGATAATTTAGAAAAGAGAATAAATAAAATTATCAAGGAAAGTAAAAATGGAGAACTGCTAAAAAGTGGAATAAAAACAGTAATTATTGGGCGTCCAAATGTTGGTAAAAGTAGTTTACTTAATAATTTAGTCGGCGAAGAAAAAGCGATAGTTACAGAAATTCAAGGGACAACTCGAGATAGTGTTGAGGCAACGATAGTAATAGATAATATTATTTTAAATTTAATTGATACAGCAGGAATTAGAAAAACTAATGATGTCGTTGAAAGTATTGGCGTCGAAAAGAGTCTAAAATTGATAGATGAAGCTGATTTAGTATTGTTTGTTTTAAATTACAATGAGAAACTAACTGAAGATGACAAACAAATTCTTACTAAATTGAAAGGCAAAAATTATATTACAATTATTAATAAATATGATTTGCCTAAAGAAATAGATGACAGTAGTTTAGAAAATACGATTTATGTTAGTGCATATAAGAATATTAATATGGAGCAAATAGCATTAAGAATTAAAGAAATGTTTAATTTAGAAAAAATAGAAACCGAAGATTTAAGCTATTTATCTAGTGCACGTTCTAGGGCTATTTTAAATGAGGTATCTTTGGCTATTAAAGATGTAAGACAAGGTCTTGATGATGGTTTTAGTTTAGATATGATTGAAATTGATTTGAAAAACATTTGGAATTTACTAGGTGATATTATTGGAGAAAATTACGAAGATGAATTGATAGATGAATTATTTAGTCGTTTTTGTGTTGGAAAGTAGATGATAAAATGGAATATGAAATAATAGTAGTAGGCGGAGGGCATGCAGGGTGCGAAGCCGCTTTAGCTGGGGCCAGAATGGGCCATAAAACTTTATTGGTTACGGGCAATATAAAAAATATAGCGGATATGCCATGCAATCCATCAATTGGCGGAAGCGCGAAAGGAATAGTTGTTCGAGAAATTGATGCTTTAGGTGGAGAAATGGGAAGAAATGCTGATAAAAGTTTGATTCAAATAAAGATGCTTAACAGTGGTAAAGGACCAGCAGTGAGGGCCTTAAGAGCTCAAGCTGATAAAACTATTTATCCACAAGAAATGCTTAAAACTTTAGAAAGTACTGATAATTTAACACTTTTGGAGGGATTAGTTAAAGATATTATAGTCCAAGATGGAAAAGTTCAAGGTATTATTTTAGAAGATGATACAAAAATAACATCATCAGCTGTAATTTTGACGACGGGAACTTATATGAATGCGGATATTTTAGTTGGAAGTGAAAGACGACGCGAGGGACCTCATGGAGAAAGACCATCTAATTATTTAAGCGATAATTTAGCTAAATATGGTTTTGAAATAAAAAGGCTAAAAACTGGGACGCCACAAAGGGTAGCAAAAAATAGTATTGATTTTTCAAAAACTAAACGTGAAGATGGTGATAGTATTTATCATACTTTTAGTTTTGATATGGATCCAGTTTATGATGTTAATAATCAGGAACCTTGTTATTTAACTTATACAACTAATTTAACTCATCAAATAATTCATGAAAATTTGAATAAGTCTAGTATGTATGGCGGATTAGATGATATTAAGGGAATTGGTCCAAGGTATTGTCCTTCCATCGAAGATAAAGTGGTAAGATTTGCAGATAAAGAGAAACATCAATTATTTTTGGAACCAGAGAGTTTATATTATGATGATATTTATATTCAGGGTTTTTCAACAAGTATGCCTTATGATGTGCAAGAAAAGATGGTGAGGTCTTTACCAGGATTAGAAAATGCAAAAATTCTTAAATACGCTTACGCGATTGAATATGATTCAATTTATCCAACACAATTGAAACAATCACTTGAAACTAAGTTGATTACTAACTTATATAGTGCGGGGCAAATAAATGGAACTAGTGGTTATGAGGAAGCTGCTTGTCAGGGTTTGATTGCGGGTATTAATGCTTCTTTAAGATTGCAGGGTAAAGAGCCACTTATTTTAAAAAGAGATGAGGCCTATATAGGGGTACTTATCGATGATTTGATTACTAAAGGAATTAGAGATCCATATCGTTTACTTACTTCGCGTGCTGAATATCGTTTATTGTTGCGTCATGATAATGCTGACTTGCGTTTACGAGAATATGGTTATAAGGTAGGGCTTATCGATGAAGAAAGATATAATAAATTATTATTAAAGAAAGAAAAAATAAATCAATTGATATTAGAATTAAAGGAATTAAAGATTGTTCCGGCCGAAAATGATTTTTTGCGAAGTCTTGGAACTAAAGAAATAAAAGACGGACTTTCACTTTATAATTTACTTAAAAGGCCTGAGGTTAAAATTGATTCGTTAATAAATCGTTTAAATAATGAATATAGTGACGAGGTTTTAGAACAGGCAATGATAATGATTAAATATGAGGGATACATAAATAAAGCTTTAAAGGAAGCTGAAAAAATGACTGAACTTGAAAGTAAAAAAATCCCAGAAGATATTGATTATGATGCTATGCATAATTTGGCTAGCGAGGCTAAGCAAAAACTGAAAGAAGTTAGACCTACTTCATTAGGACAAGCGCTTAGAATTAGTGGTGTTAATCCAGCAGATATATCAATTTTAATGATTTATTTAAAGAGGGACTATCGTCATGAATAAAGAACAATTTATTAAAGCTATTGAGGAACTTGGAGTTGAAAATGGACTTGAAAAGTTACCTTTATTGGAAACATACTATGATTTATTAGTAGAGTGGAATGAAAAGATAAATTTAACAGCAATAACGGAAAGGAAAGAAGTTTATTTAAAACATTTTTATGATAGTTTAACTTTAGTTAAAGTTGTTAATTTAAATGAAATAGAAAGCTTTTGTGATATCGGAACAGGCGCTGGTTTTCCTGGAATTGTTATCAAAATATTTTATCCACATATGAAATTAACTTTAGTAGATGCTTTAAATAAAAGAATTAATTTTTTAGATATCGTTGTTAAAACTTTAAAACTCAAAAAGGTTACTTTAGTTCATGCACGAGCTGAAGAATATGCTTTAAAAAATAGAGAAAAATTTGATATAGTTACGGCTAGAGCAGTAGCGCCTTTAAATATTTTACTTGAATATTCTCTTCCTTTAGTAAAGGTTAATAAATATTTTATTGCGATGAAGGGAAATGAAGATGTAACACAAACTAAAAGGTCTTTAGAAATTTTAAATGGTAAGATAGTTCAAATTTGTGAATTTTTGTTGCCAATTGAAAATAGTCAAAGAACAATTATTGAAATTGAAAAAACAGCGATAACACCAAAAAAGTATCCTAGACGATATGCTGAAATAAAGAAAAGGCCATTATAGGCCTTTTTTATTGACATTATATAACGAGTATGTTAATGTGAAATTGAAATTTGTAGTTTTATCCATGCTTTAATATAATGGTATATATTATTATACAGAAAGAGATGTGTTTATACGAATACCACTAAAAGAGTAGTTCCAAGAGGGAATGAAAATTTATTTCCCGGCAAAGGAATGGCAACGTTAGTTTTGGAAACTTTAGGTCAAGATTTAAGAATTTATGAGAAAAAATTATAACTTTACTTTTACTAATGGAAATTATATAAGTTTGGAAATTAAGCCTGATTATTTATTTCAATTATTATGGTTTATTCTGGAACGTGTTTCTAAAGAAGGTCGGCGAGATCTTTATAAAGATTTAAATTTAGATATTGATGCAATTCATTTAGAATATATGAGAGCGATAGTTGATAATTCTGATTACATAGTAGAACGAGATTATCGTAAGTTACCGATTATAATTAATTATTATAAGCTTGCAAGAAAACATGAGTTATTTAGAACATTTATTGATTATGATTTTTCTCAATTTAATTTTGGATTAATTGATTTTTCAAAAAAAGTCTTTGCAGAAAATGGCTTTAGTTTTTCGAGGTAGTCTTCGCATTTAATTTATTTGCAGCAAGATGTTTTTAGTCGTCCAGTTGTTATTTTAGGTGTTTTAGGTGAAAATGTAGCCGACAAAACTTTAGAAGGAACTGTTGAAACCATTATAGATCCATATAATTATAGAGATTTTTTCAGCGGACAAAAAGTCGTGTTAGCTGAGAGTTTTTGTATTGGTGACCCTGCTGTTTCATTTTTATATGAAAATAAAGATGAACGTTAACTTCAAGAGTTAGAAAGACTTTTAAGTATTAGTAGTTCAGGAACAGATCAAGATATTGTTCAATATGGTAGCGAGCAGCCAGTAGATATTTCTATTCAATGTGCTGACGAAACAATACCACTAGATGATCAAGGTTTTTTAAAAGTAAAAAAATTTATTCATCAAACGAAACATTCAGTATTTTAAATAAAGTTTTCTTTCTTTCTTTGTTTTTTTTATTGAATTATTTCCCAAAAAATAGTATGATAATATTAAAAGAATAGAAGGGAGGGGTCCTTTATGCTAGAAGATGGCCAAATGGTTGTTTTGAATGTCCGAGATATATTGCCAAATAGGTTTCAGCCAAGAATTCATTTTGATGAAGTTAAGTTAAACGAATTAGCTGAATCAATTCGAAAATATGGTGTAATTCAACCGATAGTAGTTCGTCCAATTGGTAATAAGTACGAAATAATTGCAGGCGAACGTCGTTTTAAGGCTAATTTTTTAGCGAATAGGTCTACTATCCCAGCTATTATTGTTAATCTTTCAGATCGAGATAGTGAAGAAATTGCTTTGCTGGAAAATATTCAAAGGCAGAATTTAACACCAATTGAAGAGGCTGTATCATATAAAAGAATTTTGGATATTGGATATATAACGCAAGAAGAACTTGCTAGAAGACTAGGAAAATCTCAATCAGCTATTGCGAATAAGATTAGACTCTTGAATTTAGATGACCATGTTCAAGATGCTCTTTTGCATGGAAGAATTTCAGAAAGACATGCGCGTTCTTTGCTCAGATTACATAATAAAAATGCTCAAATTCATATGCTAAGCCGCATAATAAATGAACGTTTAACTGTAAAGAGAACCGATGAAGAGATTAATGAGTTGTTAGAAACAGGAGGTGAACAAAAGACTATTTCAGCTTTACCTTCAAACCAACAAGTAACACCAGGACAAGTAGAGGTAAAACAACCTGTAAGAAGAGCGGTTCCGGTAGCTAGTCATAAAATAATTAAAGTTAATCCGCCAAAGGAATTAGAAGAAAAAACGAATGAACAAAAGAAACAAGAAAGGGGACATGGATTTATGGATATCGATAAAATATTACAAGATGCTCAAGATATTACACCAAGAGAAGAACCAGTTAACGATATTGCTCAATTAATGAAGCAAAATCCATCAACTATAGTATCAGAGCCAATTCATAGTGAGCCAGCGCCAGAAGTGAAACCTCAACCACAAACGGAAAATAATAAATTTATTAATTTTGGAGGTAATAGTTCGCCAGATACGCCAACACCGCCACCAGCACCAACGCAAGATGGTGTAAGTTTTGATAGTATTTTCAATCAAACTCCAGTTGGTTTGCAACAATCAACACCAGCGCCTAAGGAAGAAGCACCTTCAACCCCTTTTTATGGTGCGTCAACTCCAACAAGTCAACCTGT
The DNA here is from genome assembly GCA_959020415.1 of uncultured bacterium. Lineage (GTDB taxonomy): Bacteria > Bacillota_I > Bacilli_A > RF39 > UBA660 > Coprosoma. Next base: position 81,183 of record CAUERX010000002.1, read on the forward strand.
TGCTCCAGTGACATCTGTAAATGATATACCATTTGGTTTTGATGTTAAGCCTGAGCCAGCACCTCAACAAACTTCAAAAGTTGTTCCTGAGATTGAGGCTTTGGAAATGCCACCAGCTTCAGTTAATAGGGAAACTTCGACATCAAATTACAATTTAAATAATTCTAATCCAAACCCTGCTTCAGTTGCGCCAGCATCTGATATGGCAGTTCCTTCAACCCCACAGTATCAAACACCATCAATGCCAGTTAATAATAACATCCCTGATGCAGATATTTTAGAAGAGCCCGCACCGCCATCAATGGCAAGTTCTGCCCCATATTCGCCAAAAATGCAAGTTTCTGGAACCAACTTACATGGAGCAAATAATTTTAGACAAGTTATCAATTTAATTAGAAATTGTGCTGCCGAAATTGAAAGATTAGGATATTATGTCGATGTTGATGAAATGGATTTGGAAAATAATTACCAAGTAACATTTAAAATTGATAAGGAATAAATAATAGACAATTTCACCGTATAACGAACACCTCGTTGTACGGTGTTTTTTTGTGAAAAAATAAGGAAAATCTTTAATAAAAGTCATGATAAATGATTACAATTGTTCACCAAAAATGATATAATTTAATTGGAAGAGATTAGCAATTTTTTTGTGGTAAATAAGGAGGTATTTATGACAGAGTTTAAACTTTATAATATTGATGAAAGTGAGCTTTATGCTAATAAAACTGATGAAGAAAAAGAAAAAATCAGATATGATATGGTAATGCTGGCTTTAGAAAAAGGAATTAAACCAGCAGCTCGCCGTTATAATACTTATCCATCAACTGTAAGGATGTGGGTAAAAAGATATAAGGAACAAGGGATTGATGCTTTAAAAAATAAGAAATAGAAGTCATGATAATGTTCAAGGTAAATGATTATATTGTTTATAAAAATGGTGTTTGCCAGATTAAAAATATAAAGGAAAAATAATATCAGGGAAATGATTGCTATGTGCTGGAATCAATGCTTGATGATTCATTAACGATTGATTTTCCAGTCGGCAATCGTTATGGTAATATTTGGCCGCTTGATTAGTGAAAAAGAGGTAAAAGAGTTAATAGAACAAATTCCATTAATACTGTTAATTGACTGCCATGAAAAGCAACTTGAAAATCAATATAGACAGCTGCTTAATTCCGGTGATTTAGCTGATTTAATTAAGATTATTAAAACTACTTATTTGCAAAATAAAGAGCGAATTGATAATAGTAAGAAAATTGGCGATGAAGATAATCAATATTTAGAAAAAGCCGAGAAGATCTTTTATAATAAATTTTCTATAGTATTAAATATGATTTTTGATGCTACTAAAAATTATATGGTAAAAGAAGTGACAAGATTAGAAAGGCAAGATTAAAATATCTTGTTTTTGTTTGTCTTTTTTAGATAAAAATAGTTGAATTAATTAAAATGGTATTTTTTATATGCGTTGACTCTCCCCTTAAAGGATAGTGTGTAAATAATTTAGAAGACAGAAATGTATAAAATAGGCGAATTTTCTTCATTAGCTAAAACGATGGTTAAAATTCTTAGATATTATGAAAGAGATGGATTATTAAGTTCATCTTGTGTCGATGAGCAAACGGGTTACTGTTTTTATGAAACAAAGTAATTACTTGAATTAACCAAAATAGTATCTTTAAGACAAATTGGAATTTTAATTAAAGATATTAGAGATATTTTCAATGGTCAAGATGTGGAGTTTTTACTACAAAAAAGAAAAAATGAATTAGAAGAAAATTTAACTCAATCTAATTTTCAGCTTTTAAAAATAAATTATTTATTGGAAGAAAAGAATATGAAATACGAAGTAGTTATGAAAGATTTACTAGAATGCATTGTGTATTATATGGAAGAAATAATTAAAGATTATAGTGAAATAACAGACTTTATTTTAAAAAAATGTGGAAGAATGCAAAAAACAAATCCAGCCATTAAATGTATTTAATTAAATATATAAACTATTTAGATGGTGAATATAAAGAGACAAATGTTAAAATAAGATATTACCAAGCGGTTCAAGAAATGGGAGTTTTAAATGAAACAATTAAATTTAAAAAATTAGATCCTGTAAAAGCTGTTTGCATTTATCATAAAGGACGTTACGACAATTTAGGTGAAGCATATGGAAGTGATTTATTCACTTAGGAAAAGATATATCGATAGAATTTGGAATAAGGATAACGTAGAAGATTGATTAACAGAAATACAAGTTCCAATTGTTAAAAAATAGTCTATTAAAACTGTAAAGATGATAATAATATTGGCTTTATTTTTGTTGGAATTGACATCGTTCTTTTATATATGATACCATTTCTTTAAGTGTGTTATATTTTAAATTAAGTTTGAAACGGATAATATGATAAGGAGGGAAAAATGTTTAAATTAGTATCGCAATATGAACCTAGTGGTGATCAGCCAGCGGCGATAAAATCATTAGTCAAAGGAATAGAAACTGGAAAGAAAAATCAAGTTTTACTTGGGGCAACAGGGACTGGTAAAACTTTTACAATTGCTAATGTAATTAAAGAAATTAATAAACCTACTTTAGTTTTAGCGCATAATAAAACGTTAGCTGGGCAATTATATGGGGAGCTTAAGGAACTATTTCCAGAAAATCACGTTTGCTATTTTGTTAGTTATTACGATTATTATCAACCAGAGGCTTATGTGGCAAAAACTGATACTTATATTGAAAAGGATGCTTCAATCAATGATGAAATCGATGAATTAAGGCATTATGCTACTTCTTCATTGCTTAATCATCGTGATGTAATTGTTGTGGCTTCGGTATCTTGCATTTATGGTATTGGGGAGATTGAAGAGTATCGCAAAAAAACTATATCGCTTAGTGTTAATGAGACCGTGAATCGTGATGAAATTATTGAAAGACTAATTGAAATGCTTTATGAAAGAAATAATATAGACCTTAAAAGAGGGACATTTCGTGTTCGCGGTGATGTGTTAGAGGTTATTCCAGTAAATCAACATTCAAGAGGAATTAGAGTAGAGTTTTTTGGTGATGAAATTGATAGAATTAGTGAATTTGACGTTGTTACAGGAGCTATTTTAACTAATAAAAATACGATTACGTTATTTCCAGCTAGTCACTTTGTAACTAGTGAGGATAAACTTAAATTAGCGATCGTTAACATCAAGAAGGAATTAGAAGAGCAACTAGAAAAGTTTAAAAAAGAAAACAAGTTATTGGAATATCAAAGGTTGATGGAAAGAACTAATTATGATATCGAAATGCTTACAGAGACTGGATTTTGCCGTGGTGTAGAAAATTATTCAAGACAAATTGCTTTGAAGCCAGAGGGAGCAACGCCAACAACACTTATGGATTTCTTTGGAGATGATTATTTACTTGTAATTGATGAGTCTCATGTAACATTACCACAGGTTAAAGCAATGTATAATGGTGATAGAGCTCGTAAAAGTGTACTTGTAGATTATGGATTTCGTTTACCTAGTGCTTTAGACAATAGACCGCTTAAATTCGAAGAGTTTGAAAAAAAATTAGATAATGTAATTTATGTTTCAGCAACTCCTGGTGATTATGAGTTAGAAAAGACTAATCATGAAATTGTTGAACAAATTATTAGACCCACAGGGTTGTTGGATCCGACGATTACAATTAAACCAACTAAAAATCAAATTGATGATTTGGTTGGTGAAATTCAAAAACAAAATAGTAATAATGAGCGAACTTTAATTACGACATTGACAATAAGGATGGCTGAGGAATTGACAGTTTATTTGAAGAAAATCGATATTAAGGTTGCTTATTTACATAACGAAATTAAAACATTAGAAAGAACGCGAATTATTCGTGATTTAAGAATTGGTAAATACGATGTTTTAGTAGGAATAAATTTACTTAGGGAGGGTATTGATATACCCGAAGTTAGTTTGATTGCTATTATGGATGCCGATAAACAAGGATTTTTGCGTAGTGAGCGTAGTTTAATTCAGACGATTGGAAGAGCGGCAAGAAATGCGAATGGTCGCGTTATTATGTATGCGGATTATGTTAGTGATGCAATGGATAAGGCTATTAAAGAGACTGAAAGAAGACGTGAAATTCAGGAAAAATATAATAAAGACCATGGTATTATACCAAGGACAGTTGTTAAAGAAATTAGAGATTTAATTTCAAATAATCAAGAAGTTAAAGAAGAAAAGCCTGCGAAGCTTAGTAAGCAAGAAAAACAGAAATTAATGGTTAATGTTGAAAATGAAATGAAAGAGGCAGCAAAAAATCTTGATTTTGAAAGAGCAATGGAATTACGTGATATTTTATTTGAACTTAAAAGTGAATAAAAATAGAAATAAGGTGTTGTATGGGAGAATATCTTCAATTAATTAAGAGCTATGATGCTTTATCTGGAAAAAAACATCGCTAGATTTACAAAATAAAATTTGTGGTTTATTGGAACGTCTTTGTAATAATGAAGAGAAGAGAACTAGAGAGCTTTTTGGCGTTGAAGCTTTATTTAATGTTTTTTTCCATTTATTGAAGAATTAGTGGAAGATGAAGGCGTCCTTAATAAATACGGGAGAAAAATTGGCTCATCATCATTTGAAATTAATGAAGTTTTAAGTTTGAATTTACCTTTAAGTAACGAAAACAAAAGACTTTTTAGATAGTGCAATAACTAAATTTTGTTTACCTGAAGATTTAATAGTTTATAGAGCATTAAAAACATCAGACATTAGTTTTTCTGATGATGGATATATGAGTACTTCTTTATCATTGCCAGAAAATTATGCGATCTTTGATGGTTATGATGATATATTAGAAATTAATTTACCTGCAGGATCATCATGCAGGGATCTTGAATGGTTTAAAGGGGCAGATGGTGAAGGTGAAATGCTGTTAGCAAGAGGAACTTCTTTGGATCTTGAATCGTCAAGAACTGAAATAGTTTCTGGAACGCCAAAGAGAATTTATACATGTACAGCAGTTCAAAAAACTTATAATTCAGGACCTACAATTCACTAAATTTCTAATTTAATATGATTTTCAATTTCTAATTTTTAATAAAATAAGGTTATTATGATATAATGTTATTAGGTGATTTTAATGAAAGAAAAATTGATTTCGCGAAAAAGAATTTATAAATTATTTGATTGGGTTATTAGAATGATTGGGTATGCTTTGATTTTAATAGTTACTTCAATGATTTTTAGAAATACACTATATATTGATAACAATTACTATGGTTTATGGGGACTTATAGCAGCGGTTATAATTTATTTGTTAAATAAAACTATTAAACCGTTTTTGGTATGGTTAACAATTCCTATCACAGGAGTTACTTTAGGGTTGTTTTATCCATTTATTAATTTAATAATTTTGAAAATAGTTAGTTTTATTTTAGCACCTCATTTTCAAATATATGGGATTTGGTTTGCGGTTTGTGCTTCTGTATTAATATCTGGTATGAATATTTTAATGGATATGTTAGTGTTTAAGAAGTTAAATGAAAGGGCTGATTAGATGAATCCAGTTATAGATTTGGGTTTTATTAGTATACACTGGTATTCTATTTTCTTATTTATTGCTATGATTGTGGGTTCACAAATTGCAATAAGAGAAGGGAAAAAATGGAATATTCCTGAGGATTTTACTCTTAATTTATTATTTTTAACAATACTTTTTGGAATTATTGGAGCTAGATTATATTTTGTACTATTTAATTTAGATTACTATAGTCAAAATCTTTTAGAAATTTTCCAAATTTGGAAGGGCGGTTTAGCTATTCATGGGGGGATAATTGCTGGATTAATAGTAATTATTCTTTATACTAGAAAATATAAGGTAAATACTATTCGGATTTTGGATATTTTAGTGGTAGGTCTTATTTTGGCGCAAGCTATAGGGCGTTGGGGTAATTTCTTCAATGGTGAGGCTCATGGTCCTGCGACAACTTTAGCTTATTTGGAGAGTTTGCATTTACCGGAATTTGTAATAAATGGTATGAATATTGATGGAACTTATTATATTCCAACATTCTTTTTTGAGTCATTATGGTGTTTAATTGGTTTTGTAGTGTTATTATTTTTTAGAAGAAGAAAATATTGCAAAATTGGTCAAACAACAGGTTTTTATTTGATTTGGTATGGAATTAGTAGATTTTTTATTGAAAGTCTGCGAACAGATAGTTTGATGCTTTCAAGTCTTAAAATAGCGCAGATTGTGTCTTTAGGAATGATAGCCATTGGCATTGTGATTTATATTATAATGATAGTAAGAGGTAATAAATTAGATAATTTATATAATGATGAGAGGAATGTGGAAGATGTTAAATTTTGATAGCATTGTTATAGGCGCAGGTCCAGCTGGATTTGCTGCTTCTTTATATTTAAAAAGAGCAGGTATTGAGATTTTATTAATTGATAAGGATGCACCCGGAGGGCAAATGCTTAAGACTAGTAAGATTGAAAACTATTTAGGTTTTGAATCTATTAATGGAGCTGAACTTGCTTTAAACATGTTTAATCATGTTAAAAACAATGATATTCCTTTTGAATTTGCTGAAGTGACCTCGGTAGAAAAAAAAGGCCAAGGATATATTGTAAAAACTTTAAATAAAAAGTTTGGATGCAAACACGTAATTATTGCAACGGGTAGAATTCCTAACAAAATGCACCTTCCAGGTGAGGATAAAATAAGTGGTATTAGTTACTGTGCTGTATGTGATGGAACTTTTTATAAAGGTAAGATCGTTGGTGTAGTTGGTGGCGGAAATTCTGCATATACTAATGCTTTATATTTATCTGATTTATGTAGTCAAGTCTATATATTTGTTAGAAATGAAATAAAAGCTGATGAGGAATTAATTAATAGAGTTCGTAACCGCGAAAATATTGTTGTTTTAAAAAATACTCAGATAATGAAATTGATTTCTGAAAATAATAAATTAGAAGGGGTTAATTTAGCAGATGGTCGTGAATTAAAGCTTGAAGGATTGTTTGTAGCAATTGGTGGCAAGCCTAAAGTTGATTTTATTAAGAACCTTGAACTTGAAAAAGAGTATATTAAGGTAGATAGTAAAATGAGAACATCATTAAAAGGTGTTTATGCTTGTGGCGATGTAATTTACAAGGATTACTATCAAATTGCGACAGCAATTAATGATGGTGCGATAGCCGCACTTAGTATAAAAGCGGGTGATTAGGTGGAAGATATAAAAATAGCCGTCTTAGGTGGCGGTACGGGAATGAGTGTATTACTTCGAGGTTTAAAAAAACTACCATTTGATATTTCCGCGGTAGTTTCAGTTTGTGATGATGGGAAAAGTACGGGAAGATTACGCGAAGAATTCAATATGCCAGCTATGGGTGATATTCGTAAGGTTTTAATTAGTCTATCAGAAAATGCTGTTGAGGTTGGTAAATTATTAGATTATAGATTTGATACTTATTCTGATTTAGATGGTCATGCTTTAGGTAATCTTTTATTGGCGGGTGCTAATGATATTACTGGTAATATGTCTGATGGTATTGAACTTTTAAATACTTTATTAAAACTTAAAGGTAAAGTAATACCACTTACTGAGGATAATGTTACTTTAGTTGGAGTTATGGAGGATGCTTCTATTGTTGAAGGAGAACACAATATTACTGAAGATAAGCGTTTTGTTAGAGAAGTTTTGTATAAGGAAAAACCTCAAGTTAATCCTGATGCGATTAAAGCAATAAGGAAAGCTGATGCGATAATTTTAAGTATGGGAAGTTTATTTACGAGTATTATGCCGAATTTGATTTGCGAAGAAGTTCAACAAGAAATTGAAAATAGCGATGCTAAAATTATTTATGTATGCAATGTCATGACTCAACCAGGTGAAACTGACGATTTTTCAGTAAGCCATCACGTAAAACTTTTAAATAAATATTTAGGTAAGCGTCAAGTTGATGCAGTAGTTGTAAATACTGGAGATATTTCCCAGGAAATAATTGATAAATATTCAACAACGGAGCAAAAGGATATAGTGGAAGTTGATTATAAGCAATTAGAAGAATTAAATGTTGATTTAATTAAAGATAATTACGTAATTATTGAAAACAATTTAATAAGGCATAATGCTTTGAAAGTGGCAACTGATATATTTTCTTATTTGATGGATTAGAGGTGGTAATATGTCTTTTACAGGAACAGTTAAGGATGAAGTAAGTAAACTTGAGATAAATGAAACAGAGAAAATTTCTGAATTATCTGGTATTGTAAGTGCTGGAGCAGAAATAGGTAGTTCAATTATTATAACAACAGAGAATAATAGTGTTGCTAGAAGAATTTATACTTTATTTAAAAAAATATATGGGATTCATCCTAAAATAACAGTTCGTAAGGGATATAATTATAATAAGAAAATAAATTATATTTTAGAAATTAAAAACAAGGTAGAACTAGTTTTAAAGGATTTAGGATTACAAAAAGAAATACCTTCATCGTTTATTTTGGCTGATGATGAATTAATTAGGGCCTATTTGCGCGGAATATTTATGATGTGTGCCAGTATTAATGATCCTAAAACATCTAGGTATCATTTGGAATTTAATTTACCTTTAGAGGGATTTGCTAATTTTGTAAGTGAGCTTTTAAATAATTATAATTTAAACAGTAAAGTTTTGCACAGGGATACGAGGTATATGGTGTATGTTAAGGAAGCTGAAAAAATAGGTGATTTTCTTAGAATGATAGGAGCATTTAAAGCTGTTATGTATTATGAGGATATTCGGATATACCGTGACCATAAAAATATGACAAATCGTCTTAATAATTGTGAGCAAGCTAATGTAGATCGAATAATTGAAACTTCTAATACTCAAGTTAATGATATTGAACTCATTAAAAGTATTGGTGGTTTGGATTTGCTTGATGAAAAAGAAAAAGAAGTTGCTGTTTATAGATTAAAGTATCGTGATGCTTCTTTGTTAGAATTAAGTGAAATCATTAGTTTGGAAACAGGACATAAGATAACTAAATCAGGCTTATATCACCGTTTTCATAAAATCAAACAACTTGCTGATAGAATTAGAACTAAGGAAAAATAATTTTGTTTTTTATATACCGTCCAACTTTAGTTAAAAAAATAACTAAAGTTTTTTTGTGAATATTGAGTTGAAATAGT
>CAUERX010000003.1 GCA_959020415.1 uncultured bacterium
AGTTCTAAAACCAACTGCTGGTGTTTCGGTTGTTTTTTCTGGTTTTAATACCATTTAATATGACATAGTTCTAAAACATTACGTTCATACCATTCATAATAGTTAACGTTTTAATACCATTTAATATGACATAGTTCTAAAACCCAATCTTTGAAGAATTAGAAGATGAAGGCGGTTTTAATACCATTTAATATGACATAGTTCTAAAACTATTATTATGAAGGAAATATTGAGAGAAAAGTTTTAATACCATTTAATATGACATAGTTCTAAAACCATCATACTCAATTTCATGAATTGATAATCGTTTTAATACCATTTAATATGACATAGTTCTAAAACAAAATATGCATTGTTTATCACGCAATAACAGTTTTAATACCATTTAATATGACATAGTTCTAAAACCTCAAATTTGGTTTTAAACTATGATAACGATATAGTGACTCGTTTAATTAAATGGTAACTATGTCAGTTTAATTATATCATAATTTCGTTTATTTTTTATTAATTTCTTCAATATTTTTTAAAAATTTGAAAGTAAAGTAATTGTTAAAATAACATAATTTTCATAATTCGTATTGATTCTATATAGTAGTAGAGGGTTGTAATTACAATAAATTTAAATTTTTGTTTGAGATGTTGTTTTAGTATATTTTAAAAATTTAACTATTTCTAATTTTTTAGTTATTTATATGTATAAAGATCGTACTTATGATTTGTTTGATACAGTTTCATAATTATTTGAATATGTGAAGTAATTTTCATTGTCGGCTGAAAAATTTTTGAAATTACTGATGGAACATTTGAAAAAGAAAGTTTTGGTTATGTCCATTTAAATAAGATTCAAGGCAATTTCTAATTTAAAAATGTAAATTTTAATTATGATAAAAATGTTTCGGTATTTAAAAAAATTGTCATTTAAAGTTTCAGTAAATGAAACTGTTGCTTTTGTTGGGAAAAGCGAAAGTGGGTAACTCAACAATATTTAGTTTGCTTGATAAATCGTATATGGTTAATAATGGTGAAATATTCATCGATGGCGTTAATATTAACAATTTAGATAAGGATAGCATTAGAAATAATATTTTTATTATTAATCAATCACCATATATTTTTAATTTTTCTATAAAGGAAAACTTAATGTTAGTTATAAATAATATTACCGAAGGCGAAATGATTGAAGTTTGTAAAACAGCACAATTATACGATTGCATTATGAGTTTGCCTAATGCGTATGATACTATTATTGGTGAAGGTGATCTTACGTTATCTGGAGTTCAACGTTAATGTTTAGCAATCGCTAGAACTTTATTTAAAAAGACGGAAATTATTTTATTTGATGATGGTTATGTTATTGCTGAAGGAATTTGTTAGGAACTTATGAAAAGTAATGAGACATATAGACATTTATATGAAGCAGAGTTTGTTTAATTATATGAAAGCGAAGAGAAAATTAATGATATATGTGACATCAACTTTGTAAACTGAAAAATTGTTATTAAAAAGAGGGGGAAAACAGTTTATCAAAAGGTTTACGAATATGATTTTAGGAAATTGAAAGATAGAAACGGAGAGTTTAAATATGTAAGACCGGGCGAAAGTGCTATTGCTGGATTTGATACATATGTAGATGAAGAGGAAAGTGTGTTTGATCGGATAAAAGGTAATATGTTTTTAATTGCTGGTATTGTGATTTACGGAGGGGAAAAAGAAATTAAAGCTATGAAGTTATAATTTAATATGCATACTGGTTATTGGCAACAGGGATATATGAAAGAATCATTAATTGAGGTATTAAATTATTTGTTCACTCATAATTTTGAAAATGTTTTTTGTGATTATTCTGAAGGTAATATAAAATCAAAAAATTATTAGTATTTTATATGAAATAATATTTACTATAGACTTTAAAGTTATTTTTATTTATAATGAAAATAAGTATTGACTCTCTAGTTTAATAGAGTGTTATGATGATTATGAAGGGAGGCAAAAATGTATAAAATTGGAGAATTTGCTAAAGTATCTGGGATATCAATAAGGACACTTCGTTTTTATGATAATATTGATTTATTTAAACCCGATGATATTGATTTATTTACGGGGTATCGGTATTATAGTGAAGAGCGGTTAGAAGAGATTCAATTAATAATGTGGCTTAAAGATTTAGGTTTTTCGTTAGAAGAAATAAAAGAAAATTTTAATAATATTACGGAAACTGTAATTTTAAGAAAAAAAGAAGAATTGATGCAGGCGAGAGATAATTTGGATAATAAAATTAAAGAATTAGATAAAATGCGTTTTGGCCTCAATTCAAAGCCAAAGAAAGTTAAGACTGTTAAAGTACTTAAGAAGGATTAGGAGGAAAGAAAATGGAAAAAACAATTTTAGTTAATGGAAAGGCTGATACTTTAAAAACAAAAGGTATTTTGTTTAACAAAGTAGGAGAAATGATTAAAGCTAGTGAAAATGTTTTAATCGTAGATAGTAAAGGTGAATATTACAATAATTTTAGTCAAAAGTTTAAAGATAATGGTTATAATGTTGTGGTAGTTAATTTACAAGATCCAGAACATAGTAATGGATATAATCCTTATACTTTACCACTTTATTATTATAAAAAAGGAGATAGTGATAAAGCTTTTGAATTACTTGAAAAGGTAAATCATGAGATTGTTAAAGATGATTATCAAGGTGATCCTTTTTGGGTAAATACAACTTCTGATTTATTTACAGGGTTAAGTTTATTTTTATTCCGTGAAGCGCCAGAAGATAAAGTTAATATTGGTAGTTTGAATGTGGCAGTTGATGTTGCGGGAAATAGCCGTGATGGTAAATGTCATAAGTATTTAGAAAGTTTAGAAGTTAATGATCCAATATATGTTTGTACATCTGGAACAGTATATGCGCCTAATGATACTAGGGGAAGCATTATGTCAGTGGCAAAGCAAAAGATTAAACCTTATTGTTTACGTGAGAAACTTATGGGTTTACTAGGCCATACTGATTTTGATATTGCCTTAGCCGGCAAAGAAAAGACAGTAATATTTGTAATTGCTAGAGAAGATAATAATATTATTAATGCAGTAGCGAATATCTTGATTGAACAGATCTTTAGTTTAGTAATGTTTGAAAAAGTTAAATTTAATTTTGTATTAGATAATTTGGAAACTATACCTTATATAACTAGTTTGAAGTCGATGATTGATATGCGAAGTGATAATATGAAAATTTATATGGCTACTAGAGATTTGAATGTTTTAAAAGAGATTTATGGTGAACCTAATTTGTTTGTAAATATTGATAAAATAATTGAAGCACCAGTAGACGGAATTAGTGTGATTGAAAAGGTGAATAATCCTTTGGAACTACCAGAGAACAGTTATAAACCAGAATATTTTGATATGAAAGAGTTTTTGACAAACTATAATAATGGATAGAAATTAAATGTCTGAATTAGATACACTTAAAAGATTAAAGGAAATCCGAGAATTAAAGGGAAAATATTATAATGTAAGAATGGCCGCTTTAGAACTTCAAACTTGGATAACACCGGATTCTGAAGTTAAAAGTCAGGAAAAGGGAAAGGTATTGACTCTGTTTAAGAAAAAAGCTCTGCCAAATGTGAAAGCTAAATCTTAGAATTTAGCTTTTTCTTGTCAAAATATCTTTAATTTGGAAAATTCATAAATTTTTAAAAAAAGAAGGAAATCGGTTGTTTGCAAAGTATGATACAAGTAGAAAGGAGAAAGGTATGAAAAAGATATTGTTTTGTATTTTACTTTGCTGTTATATGCCGTTGGTTCAGGCGTTAGAGTATAGTGAGTATTCTAAATTTAGTGATTATACCGACGAGGTGATAAAGGGAGATGATTTAACTGATGTTAAAGTAGAAAGGAGGTATAAATTTTATAAACTAAATAAGGTAATAGGGCCTTATTTAAAGGAAGGAGTAACTTTAGATGATTATCCATATTTAGATAAAGAAAACTTTGTATATGGTGATTATAGTGAGTATAGTTTCGATAAGCCTTTAGAAGTGCCGTTAAGGGAAACAGAAACTAAAATGATGAATCACTATAAGATGGCAGGACCAATTGACTATATAACGGTAAGAGCTACTAATGGTGATATTTATTTAGATAATTTTATATTTTTATATAGGGGAGAGCCTGTTGATTATGAAATTATCGGTTTAGAAAATGATTTACCACTTATAAAAAGTGGCGATTCGGTAAGTTTTAAACTTCAAAGAAAAGTTGGACTTGCTGAATTAGAAATTAGAGTTAAAGGTACGGGGGAAAACGGTGATGATTATAAAACACATTTTTCTTTAGGAACTGATAAACAAGTTTATCAAACAATACTATCATCAATTCCGGGAAACAGCGTGATTGTCCTTTATTGTAATGGCTTTAGACCTTTAGTTTACGATGATTATTATTCTTTTGCAGAGATTAAACCTAACAAGTTTATTAGTTTTGTCGATGAAGTTAAGGTTTATCGATATAGGGATGTTATGTATCAAAGTTATAAACTAGAGAAAGAATACTATCCAGAATATTTGGTTAATGGAACTGGTGAGTATATATATAAAGAGAAAATGGAATACAAGGATTATTACGCTAAAAGAACGAGAAATATCATTGATGAGAAAACTTTTAACGATAAATTATTAAAAGCAGAAGAAATTAGTATGCCTAAGGTTTCTAATTTGGTTAGCGTTTTAGAAGATAGATCCTTGGAGTCAGAAACTGGAGATAACTATGATTCTTCTGATAAAGTTTTTAATAGTCCTTTAAAAGGTGAAAAAATTGCCGAAGAAAAGATGTCTATATGGTATTTTATTGGGCCGTTATTAATACTCTTCGGCATAATAATTCTAGTTTTGTCGAAACTATATAAAAGAAAAAAATGATGTGTTAAAGTAAAAAAGGGTGAGGATATGTTAGAGATAGATATGCAACCAATTAGAGGAATACTGTTTGTAAGACTTAAGGGAAAATTAGATCGGCGTAATACTTCTAAACTTAACAGCGAAGTTGTTAAGTTTTTAAAACGAGTGGGAATTAAAAATATTGTATTTAATATTAACGATTTAGAATACATGGACAAATATGGAGAAAGTGCCTTAATTAATAGTTTTAAAATTTGCAAAAACAACAGAGGTCAAATTCTCATTTGTATTGGTAATAATAAAAAGCTGCTTGAAGATAGTAATTATCTTTTTGAAAGAGTAAAGATAGTTAGCGATGAACTTGCAGCTGTTAATTTAATCAATTCATAGGAGGATATATGCCAGACATAACAGCAACAATTTTAGAAAACGAAGGATTAATATACAAAACAGCTAGTTACTTTAGTAGTTATGGAAGTATAGAGGATTTATATCAAGCCGGATGTATAGGAATTATGAAGGGGGCTCAAAATTATGATCCAAATAAAGGAGCAAAATTTTCAACCTATATTTATTCTTATATTATTGGTGAAATGAAGGAGTTAGTTAGAGAAGATAAACCTGTTAAGGTTAGTCGAGATATTAGTAGGCTCAGGGGAACGGTGGAAAAAGCAAGAGATATGCTATCCCAATCACTTATGAGAGAACCAACAGATGTAGAACTTAGCGAGTACTTGGATATTGATGAATATTATTTGGCTGAAGCTTTAAATTCATCGGTTAGGACACAAAGCATTGATGATAATGTAGGTGATACAAATATGATGATGCATGAAGTAATAAGTAGTCCTAATGTTGATATTGATGATCTTCTTTATTTGAAGACCGAACTTGAAAGCTTAGGAGAACCAGAAAGAACGATTATGATTAGTAGATATTATGAAGATATGACACAATCACAAATCGCGGATAGTCTTGGAACAACACAGGTTGATGTTTCTAGACGTGAAGGACGAGTACTTTCAAAACTTAGATCAAGTGTTCATTGACTTTTGTTATAAATTTACCTATAATTAAAATAGGTGAAACATATGAAAAAAGGATTTACGTTAATTGAATTAATTATGGTTATTACATTGCTTGGAATTATTGCGTTAATTGCAGTACCGACTATTAATACAATAATTAATGACTCAAAGGACAAAGCATATAAAGAGCAAATAGAGTTAATTGAGGATTCAGCTAAGACATATATGTCCAATAATTCTTTAGAATTGCCTGCACAGGTTTTAAATGCTAATAAATGTATTTCTGTAAGTAAATTACAAACAGAGGGACTTCTAGCTAACAAATCAATCGAAAACCCAAAGTATAGAAGTGGAAGTACTGATTCTGAAGAGAACTTTCAATACTTTACTGGAGCGGTGAAAGTTACTTGGAATGGCTCTAAATATAAATATGTATATACAAAAAGTGCAACATGTGCTTAAGAAGGTTTTATATCTTCTTTTTTTGTTTTTAACAAATATAATTTATTGGAGGGGATAATATGTATAGTTTAATGACATTACCGTATCCATATAATGGGTTAGAACCAGATATTGGTGAGGAAGTAGTGACAATTCATTATGACAAGCATCATAGGAGCTATGTAAATAAATTGAATGAAGCGTTAGAAAAGGCTAACTATAAAGGTAATTATAGTTTGGAAGAAATTCCAAATCATATCGATGAATTTCCTTTACCACTTCGCGGAGATATTTTATATAATGCTGGTGGAGTATTAAATCATAATTTATATTGGTATAGTTTAAATCCTGTAAAAAGTAATCCAAGTGGGAAATTACTATATAAAATAAATGCGCAGTATGGTAATTTTGAGAATTTTCGTAAAGATTTTATTGATAGGGCTAAACACTTAGTTGGATCTGGGTATACTTTTTTAGTTAGTAATAATCGTGGGGACTTAACAATTGTAAATTTAGTAAATCAGGAAACGCCTATTTCTTATAATTTAATACCTTTATTTACGATTGATTTATGGGAACATGCTTATTATTTACAATATAAAAATGATCGAGATAGTTATATCAATAATTTCTGGGATAAGGCAAATTTTGATTATGCAAGTAAAAAATATGATGAAATAGTTGACTAGTTCAACTGTTTTTGTATAAAAAAATAAATTCATTTCCATAATAAACACAGGAGGAATATTATGGAAAAGAACAAATATAAAAGTATGGTGGACAAGTATACACCAAAAGAAGATATTTTATACAACGCTATTATTGCTTTTATAACTGGGGGAATTATGGGAATTGTTGGTCAAGGGTTAATTGATTTTTATTCTTATTATTTAACTATTCCGTCAAAGGAAGCAACAGTTTGTATGCTGGTAACACTTATCTTCTTGAGCTGTTTATTTACAAGTTTAGGCTTCTTTGATAAGTGGGTTAATTTTGCTAAATGCGGATTAATTATTCCAATTACAGGATTTGCTCATGCAACGATGAGTGCAGCGTTAGAATATCGTAAGGAAGGTCTAGTAACTGGAATAGGCGCGAATATGCTTAAATTATCTGGTGCGGTGGTCATATTTGGAGTCGTCAGTGCTTGGACCTTTAGTTTAATTAGAATGGTTTTGGGGGTGATATAGGTGACTTTTAAATATAATAATGTATATCTTAATGAAACGGCAACAGTCACCGGGCCCTACGAAGCTAAAGGACCACTTAGCAAGTATTTTGACAGGAGTTATGATGACTTATATTTTAATGCGCTTACTTGGGAACAAGCAGAAAGTAAATCAATTAACGATGCAGTGGATATTCTACTTGGCAAAGCGGGAATGACACGCTTTGATATTGATATGTTTATTTCTGGAGATTTATTAAATCAGTTAACCGCTTCTAATTATGCTGCGGCTAATATGCCATCATCATTTATGGGGGTTTATGCAGCATGTGCTACTAGTACTTTAGGTTTAGCCACTGGCGCGAATTTAGTTGAAGGTGGGATGGTGGATAAGGTGTTATGTGCAACTTCTTCACATAACAATGGCGCAGAAAAACAATTTAGATATCCAGTTGAGTATGGAGGGCCTAAACCAAAAACGACAACTTTTACTTCAACTGGTAGTGCAGTAGCATTACTATCTTCTAAAAAAAGCAATATTAAAATAGACAGTTCGACAATTGGAACAGTCATCGATTCAGAAATTAATGATGTGTTTAATATGGGGGCTGTTATGGCGCCAGCTGCAGCTGATACTATTTATAAACATTTAATGGATACTGGAAGAAATATTGATTATTATGATTTAGTATTAACTGGTGATCTAGGAATTTACGGTAAAGAAATATTAAAAGAATATATGCAAATTGAATATGGAATTAGTTTAGATAAATATAACGATACAGGAACGATGTTATATAGTTTAGAAAGACAACCAGTTTATGCTGGAGCTAGCGGACCGGCATGTGCGCCACTTGTAACATATGGATATATTTTAGATCAAATGCGAGCTAAAAAATTAAAGAAAGTTTTAGTGGTAGCAACTGGAGCTTTAATGAGTCAGACGATGGCTAATCAAAAGTTAACAATTCCAGCTGTAGCGCATGCGATTAGTTTGGAGGCGGTAAGATGATTTATTTAAATGCATTTTTATTTGCCGGGTTAGTGTGCATGCTTGGACAGTTAATTTTGGATAATACTAAATTAACGCCAGGTCATATTACAGTTATATTTGTAGTTTTGGGGGCGTTCTTAGATGTTTTCGATATTTATGATAAACTAGTTTTATGGGCTGGTGGAGGAGCACTTGTGCCAATTACAAGCTTTGGGCATATGCTTACTCATGGAGCAATAATGGGCTATCAAAATGATGGAATTATGGGACTGCTTGTAGGAACATTTGATTTAACTTCAGCAGGTATTTGTGCCGCGATTATATTAGCTTTTTATTTATCATTTATATTTAAACCAAGAGATTAATTTCTCTTTTTTTGTTACCTTTGGTCATTAAATATAACCAAAAACTTGAGAAAAAAGTAATAACAATAATGAAGAGAATTATATACCAAAACATTCCTAGTGTATTAATTACACTAATTAAAATATCATTAAATGAAAGTCCATTTAAAAGAGGTATATTAAACACTTCAATATTAACAGCATATGGTAAATGATAGTTTGGAAATAAGAAGGAATTTAAAAATATATAATTGGCGTCATTTTTAATTATAATGTTTGCTAGAAGACCGATGATGATTTGAAGATAAACTATCAAAATTGGTTTGAAGGAAAAAGGTGGTTTATAATTTTTGATAACGTAAGTACCAATGAAAATTAAAAGACTATGGTAGATGTAACATTCTAATACATTAAAACTTAAAAATGGATTTGGACTGGTCATAGTAATAGCTGCAGTTCCATATAAAATTCCAAATGCTCCTAAAAAGCTTAATACATAATTTTTAGGTTTTAAAAGATAAATAATTCCGATAATAGGGTATGTAAAACATAGTTGTAAGGAAAGATCTTTATTTATATCAAAACTATTTGTTATGATTAGGAAAATGACTCTAATTATTTCGATGATAAGTAGTGTTAGTAGACTGAATTTTAATATTTTATAATTTTTTTTAAGGTTAAGAGCCCAAATAATGGGGATAACTAAAAAGGAGAAAATAATTAGTAAATGTCTTATTGAATAAAAACTCATAGTATCACCTTATATATTTTATGTTTTAATGCTAATTAAAAGAATTAAATGTTATTGACAAACAATTGTTCGTGTGATAAAGTGATAATGTATTTGCTTGACAATTATGTTATAATAAGAAACAAGCAGTGAGAAAATGCTAATAGACTAGGAGTTAATAAAATGGATGAGATTATAATAAAAGGTGCACGAGAAAATAATTTAAAAAATATAGATATAACTTTACCTAAGAATAAATTAATTGTTATGACAGGGGTTAGTGGTAGTGGTAAAAGTTCACTAGCGTTTGATACAATTTATGCAGAAGGTCAAAGGAGATATGTTGAAAGTTTAAGTGCTTATGCACGTCAATTTTTGGGTGGATCAGAAAAACCATTGGTTGATAGTATTGAAGGTTTAAGTCCATCAATAAGTATCGACCAAAAAACTACTCATAAAAATCCACGAAGTACGGTGGGAACAGTAACAGAAATATATGATTATTTTAGACTTTTGTATGCTCGCATTGGAATTCCATATTGTCCAGTTCACCATAAGCCAATTTTTTCACAAAGTGTTGAGGAAATGGTTAATGATGTTTTAAAGTTAGATGTAGGAACTAAAATTCGTGTTTTGGGACCTGTGGCGGCTCTAGAAAAGGGAACTCACAAGGATTTATTAGAAGGTTTACGCAAAGATGGTTATGCTAGGGTAGTTATCGATGAAAAAGATTATGATTTATCTGAGGAAATAATTTTAGAGAAGAATAAAAAACATACAATTGAAGTTGTCGTGGATAGACTTGTAATTAAAGATGAAATTAGAAGTAGGCTATTTGAATCAGTAGAAATCGCCACTAAATTAGGTAAGGGACGAGTTTTGATTGATATTATTGGTGGTGATAAAATCTTGATGAGTGAGACTTATGCTTGTCCGGATTGTGATTTTTCATTGCCAGAATTAGAGCCTAGGATGTTTTCGTTTAATGCACCATGGGGGGCTTGTCCAGATTGTAAAGGTTTAGGTATTAAATATAAAATAGATGAGGATTTAGTACTTCCTGATAAAGACTTAAGCATTAGTGAAGGGGCAATTAAAGTTATTAATAATAGTGATGATAGTAATATTACTTTTACTAATTTACAAACAGCTTGCGAATATTATAAAATTGATATGGATAAGCCAATTAAGAATTTAACGCGTAAGGAATTAGATATAATTTTATATGGGACTAATGATGTTTTAACTTTTAATTATACATCTAAAAATGGTAATACAAGAACGAGCAAAGGTTTATATGAAGGAATTATTACGAATTTAGAACGACGTTATATGGAAACTAAAAGTACATGGATTCGTGAGTGGATCGAGAATTATATGACAGAATTAAAATGTCCAAAATGTCACGGCTCAAGACTTAACGATAGTGTTTTGGCAGTGTTAATTGGTGGCAAGAATATTTATGAATTAACGCAGATGAGTATTAAAGATATATTTGAGTTTTTTAAGACTTTGAAACTTACTGATGAGCAGCACAAAATTTCAGAATTAATTATTAAAGAAATAAATTCACGTTTAAGCTTTTTAATTAATGTGGGGCTTGAGTATTTAACTTTATCGCGTGAGGCTGGAACATTATCTGGTGGTGAAGCTCAGCGTATTAGATTAGCTACACAGATTGGTTCAAGATTAACAGGTGTTTTATATGTTTTAGATGAACCATCGATTGGTCTACATCAAAGGGATAATCAACGCTTAATAGATTCACTTAAAGAAATGCGTGATTTAGGTAATACCTTGATTGTTGTGGAACATGATACTGATACGATGCTTGAAGCTGATTATTTGGTTGATATTGGTCCAAATGCCGGAGTTCATGGTGGCAAAATTGTGGCTGAGGGAACGCCAGAAGAAGTTATGAAAAACCCTAATAGTTTAACAGGAAGATATTTATCGGGTAAAGAAAAGATTGAAGTTCCTAGTAAGCGAAGAAAAGGAAATAAAAAGTATTTAGAGATTAAAGGAGCTTCTGAAAATAATTTAAAGAATGTTAATGTAAAATTTCCGCTTGGTAAATTTATTTGTGTAACAGGAGTAAGTGGTAGTGGTAAAAGTACTTTAGTTAATGAAATTTTATATAAGGTGATCGCTAATAATTTATATCGTTCAAAGAATAAGCCAGGAAAATATAAAACGATTAAAGGTTTAGAAAATATTGATAAGGTAGTTGATATTTCACAAGCGCCAATTGGTAGAACACCTAGATCTAATCCAGCAACTTATACTGGTGTGTTTGACGATATTCGTGATGTGTTTGCAGAGACTAAGGAAGCAAAGATGCGTGGGTATGATAAAGGAAGATTCTCGTTTAATGTTAAAGGCGGAAGATGCGAAGCTTGCTGGGGTGACGGTGTTAAAAAGATCGAAATGCATTTTTTACCGGATGTATATGTTCCTTGTGAGGTATGTCATGGAACACGTTATAATACAGAAACATTACAAATTAAATATAAAGGTAAAAATATTTATGATGTTTTAGAGATGACAGTAGAGGAAGCTTTAGAATTTTTTGAAAATATTCCAAAGGTTAAAAATAAATTACAAGTGCTTTTGGATGTGGGACTTTCTTATATTAAGCTAGGTCAAAGTGCACCAACTTTATCAGGTGGTGAGGCAGCTAGGGTAAAACTTGCTAAAGAATTACAGAAAAAACCAACTGGAAAAAGTTTATTTATTTTAGATGAGCCAACTACTGGATTACATAGTGATGATATTAAAAAATTGTTAGTTATTCTAAATAGAATAGTGGATAATGGTGATACGGTTTTAGTTATTGAACATAACTTAGATGTTATTAAGGTAGCTGACTATATTATTGATTTAGGCCCAGAAGGTGGAGATCAAGGTGGGAGTATTGTGTTTGCCGGAACACCAGAGGAGTTAGTTAATGAATCTAAAAGTTATACGGGTCAGTTTTTAAAATCATACTTATAAGGATATCTGTTTTAGATATCTTTTTTATTTATATGTAAAAGAGAAAACAAATTTATTTTAGAATATATAAGTGATGAAAGAATATTTTAAACTCGATATCAAATAATAAAGGTTTAAATAATATTTTAAACATGATATACTTATATATAGTAGGTGGTAGAATGAAAAAAGGTTTTAAATATATTTTATGTTTATTTATATCTTTATTTTTATTAACAAGTGTACAAGCGTTAGAATTAGATATTCATTCAAGTAATGCTATTTTATATAATACGAATGACGATAAGGTTTTATATCAAAAAAACGAAAATGAAAAAGTTCAAATTGCTAGTTTAACAAAAATCATGACAGCAATAGTTACACTTGATAAGATTGATAATCTAGATGAAAAGGTGACTTTAGTCAGTGAAGATTTTAAAGGGTTATTGGAAGAAAATTTAGTTACGGCAGGATTTAAAGTTGGTCAATCGGCTTCATATCGTGACTTGCTTTATGGTTTATTACTTCCATCAGGAGCGGATGCTGCTAAAGCTTTAGCACGCTCCATTGGTGGAACTGAAGAAAATTTTGTAAAACTTATGAATGAAAAAGCTAGGGAATTAAATTTAAAAGAAACGCATTTTACCAACCCAATTGGGCTTGATGATGAAAACAATTATTCGACGGTTAAAGATGTTTCATTAATGTTTAAGTATGCTTTAAAAAATGATGATTTCAAAAAGATTATTACTAGTAGTAGTTATACAACTTCGGATGGAAGGTTAACTTTAAAAAATAAAATTCGTCACAATAGTAACGTTGGAACTTATTTGCTTGGTGGGAAAACTGGAACAACCGATGGAGCTGGTCTTTGTTTGGCAAGTATAGCTTCAAAAGATGGAGTGAATTTTTTATTAGTAACCACAGGCGCTCCATATGATAAGAAAGGTCCACACAATTATGAGGATGCAAAAACAATCTATGGATATTTTCTTTCCAATTATAGTTATCAAAATATTTTAACCCCTAGTGATAGTATTTTAACACTAGATACTAAGTATGCTAAAGAGGACAAAGTAGATTTTTATTTAGAGGACAATTTAAAACTTTATTTACCAAATAATTTTGATAAAAAAGATTTAAATTTTGATTATTCGGGAATTAAAAACGTAACGCCATTCATGAAAAAAGGGACTAAGCTTGGGAATTTAGATATTTATTATAAGAATGAAAAAATAAAAAGTGTAGGAATTACATTAAATAACAAACAAGAAATTTCAATTTTAAAAATTCTTGATGAATATAAGCTCATAGTTATCGGTACTTTATTTTTAATTATTGTATTTGTTATATTAAGAAAACGAAAAAAGAAAAGAAAAAAACGTAAAGGCAAACGAAAGAAAACGTTGTGAGATTTGCTTATTATGTTATAATTTAATAGGTGATGTTAATATGGGAAAAAACATAGAAATGTTTAAGTGTTTCGTGCGAGTTATGCGAAGTGATCGGAAAGAAATCGATAAAATATTGCCTTCAATGTATCAGGAGAGTTTTTATTTAATTGACGAGGACTTTTTATTAAATCTGGGAATTAGAAATCTTATTTTGGATATCGATGGGACTTTACTACCGGTGGATGATGTGAACATTCCAGAAAAATTAATAACTAGAATAGAACTTTTACGAAAAAAGCAGATAGGTATATGTTTAATGTCTAATAACGGTGAAGAACGTGTGGCTCCAGTGGCAAAAGAATTGGGATTATCTGATAGTTATTTGGCTAATGCTCATAAACCACTTCCGTCAGCTTTTGATAGAGCTTTAGAAATCTTAGATAGTGATAAGGATTCGGTGGCTATGGTTGGCGACCAAATGATGAGTGATATTAAAGGAGCCAATGAATATGGAATTTATTCTATTTTAGTTAGACCGGTCTCTAGTCATAACAATATTCAAACAGGAACTAGTCGTTTTTTGCAAAATAGGATGGAAAAACATTTAGAGAAAATTAATTTATTTAGTAGTGAAAAATATTATCAAAATTCAAAAGGAGTGAGAAAATGACACCACATAATTCAGCCGAAAAAGGGCAGATAGCTGAAAAAGTTATAATGCCAGGAGATCCATTACGTTCAAAATTTATTGTTGAAAATTATTTCGATGACTATGAAATAGTTAGTGAAGTAAGAGGAAATACAGTTTATACAGGTCATTATAAGGGTGAAAAAGTTAGCGTAATGGCTTCTGGAATGGGAATTCCAAGTATGGGGATTTACGCTTATGAGCTTTTTAATTATTATGGTGTTAAAGCGATAATTAAGGTTGGTTCTTGTGGAACTTATAATCCAAAGATGAATTTATTTGATATTGTTTTAGCTGGTCGTAGTTATTCAGAAACTAATTATGATATTACGGCGGGAAATAAGAATATAGATATTGTTTATCCATCTTTAGAACTTAATAAAAAATTAGCGACTAAAGCTGTTTCAATGAATATTCCTATTCAAGTTGGTGACGTTATTTGTTCGGAATGTTTTGATGCTTATATGGATGATGAAGGAAAGTTTTTAGATAGACTTCCTAAAGAACTAGACCCAATGGTTGGAGAAATGGAAAGTTATTCATTATTTTATTTAGCAAATAAATTTGAAAAAATGGCAGCTTGCGTACTTACAGTTACAGATATTATTGGAACAGAGGTGCATGCATCGCCAGTAGAGCGTGAAAAAGGTTTAAGAGTAGCGATTGAAATGGCGCTTGAAACTATTAAAGAATTATAATTCTTTTTAGTTTTAAGGTAATTGTTTAATTAAGGAATATAAAAATTAAAAATACGCCATAATATAAAAAGAGGTGAAATATGGATTATAAATTATACGATATGGGCAATTACAATTTATATTTGATAAATACTGATAAATTTAAAACGATTTCGTTATCTGCTTATTTTCGCCATGAAAATACGAGAGAAGATGTAGTTTATTTATCAATTTTAAAAGACGTTTTAGAAGCTGGAACTGCTGGTTTTGAAAAACTAAATGATTATTATAGACAAAGACTTGAAATATATGATCCAAAGGTGACAATTAGATCATTAAATTATGGCAAGGATAGAACATTTTTAATTAATGGGCAATTTGCGAATGAAAATTATACTGAACAAGGGATGAATGAAAAAAGCATAAAATTTATTTTTGATATGCTTTATAATCCAAAACTAAATGGAGAAGCCTTTGATGCAGAAACATTTGAGATTTGCCGTCACGACTATGTAGAAGCGCTTAAATCAGCTAAGGATAATCCAACAACATACAGCCAGAGTCGTCTTTGGGAAGAAATGGATGTGTATGATTACGATATCATTAGAAATGATGAGGCAATAGATTTAGCACTTAAGATGACAGCTCATGATTTATATAAATATTATCAGACTTTATTTACGGAAAATTCATTAGATATTTTTGTAATTGGTAATTTTGATAATGAAAAAATGAGAGAAATAATCGCACCTTTAGTAAAAGGTGATTTTAAACAAAGTCATAAAAATCGTTATATATCTTATGAAAGTGCGCGAGAAGAAATTAAAGAAGTCATTGAACCAGCACAGACAGGACAAAGTCAATTAGCTATTGGTTTAAAATTTGTGGATTTAACCGACTTTGAACGTAAATATGTTTCAGTATTTTATATAAGTATTTTAGGAGGCAATTGGAGCTCTAAATTAAATCAGGTTGTGCGCGAAGAAAATTCTTTATGTTATTATATTGGGGCTATCCGTAATATACCATATAGTGCAGCTTTTATATATGCAGGAATAGATGCCGAGGATTTTAAAAAGACTTGCGATCTGATTAAAGAGCAAATGCAATCGATGATCAAAGGTGATTTTACTTTAGATGCAATGAAACAAGTAAAACAGATTTATGAAAATTCATTAGTGGAAATTGAAGATAGTCAAATAGCGATTTTGAATACTTTAACGTCAGAGTTGCTTAGTGATAATGATGATATTGATAAAAGGCGTGAATTGATAGGTAAAGTTACTAAAGAAGATATTATCAATTTATCTAAAAAGGTACATTTTGATGTTATTTATTTGCTTAAGGGGGAAAACAATGAAAAAGGTCAAGCTTAATGGTTTAGATTTAGATATTTATAAAGATAAATTGGATAATGGCCTTTTGGTTTATATTTGTCCAATGGAAAAACATGATACTCATGCTTCAATTGTAACTAAGTATGGTAATGATATATTAGAATTTGTTCCTCGTGGTAAAGACAAATTTATTACAATTCCACCAGGGACAGCTCACTTTTTAGAGCACAAGATGTTTGCAACTGAAGATGGAATTGATCCGATGGTTTTATTTTCTAATAATGGTGCTTCTTCTAATGCTTATACTTCATCAAACGTTACAAGATATTATTTTACAGGGGCATCACATTTTTATGAAAATTTAAAAATTTTGCTTGATTGCATCACAACACCATTTTTTACAAAAGAAAATGTAGAAAAAGAGCAAGGAATAATCGAACAAGAAATTAAAGCAGGCTTTGATGATCCTGGACAAATGGCGTATTTTTTAGCTTGTAAAAGCTTATTTAATAAGCATCCCCATAAATATCCAGTCGCAGGTTATGTAGATTCGATTAGTAAGTTAACACCAGAAATGCTATATGATTGTTATAATACTTTTTATCATCCGGATAATATGTATTTAGTTATTACAGGTGATGTTAACCCAGAAGAAGCTTTTGAATTTGTTAAAGATTATTATCAGACTAGAGATTTTTTAGATAATGAGGATATTGAAATTAAAAAGTATGATGAAAAAGATGAGGTTGCAGCAAAAGAAGCTTTAGAAACTATGGATATAACTAATAAAATAATAACTATCAATTATAAAGTAAAAGTCACCAATTCTAAACGCGAGAGATTTTTAACAAATTTATATATTTTAATTTATTTAGATATTTTATTTAGTGAGATGTCTTCTTTATATGATGAAGTTCATCATGATAAAAACATATTACACCATATCGAATATTACATTGAAAATGTTGAGGATTATGTTATTATATATTTTAATACAGAAGTTATAGATGATGAGAGTATTTTAAAGAAAATTAATGATTTAATTAATCAAAAGAATTTTACAGAAAAGGACTTTAGCTTAATTGCAAAAAATTTGGTTAAATCGGCAATACTATCAACAGAAAGTGTAAACGGAATTGCTAATTTAATTGTTAATCAAGAACTTTTATATGGTAAATTTTATACAGATTTTTATGATAAATATAAAAATTTAAGTTATGAAGACTGTTTGGATTTTATAAAAGGTTTAGATTTTTCTAATTATTCAATTGACATCATAAAAAAAGATTAGGGTAGATTTTTCTATTCTTTTTTGTCTATTTGATACTAAGTTGATGAAACGTCATTATAGAAGCTTAAATCATAGTGGTTACTTAATGATGATTGGATTTTGTTTAATTTTCTTTTAAAACCTGGCTTTAAATTATTTGGAGAAGAAACAGAGGTTAATACGTATAAAATAGGGTAACTTTAATGAGTTATCTTATTTTTTAATTAAAGTAATATAATTTATTAAAATGATTATAAGAAATTTGCTTTTTCTTGAAAAATGTGGTAAATTAATAGAGCTAGGAGGAATACTATGCAGATATTATTAATTATTGTATCAATTCTACTTATCGCCATTGTTATTTTACAAAGTGGTAAATCAGCAACTGCTAGTAGTAGTATTATGGGTGGGAATGATGAATTATTTGCTAACCGTAAAGAAAGGGGCAGTGAATTATTTATTACTAGATTTACTGCGGTTTTAGGTGTAGCGTTCTTTGTTATTTGTATTGCAATGGAATTTATCGGATAATAGCGCTAGCTATTGTTTTTAATCATATATAAAAGATTAAATCATAAATTTTATTAGATATGTTAAAATGAAAGAAGAGGTGTTAAAATGAAAGAAGCAAGTAATAATTGGGAGTACGGATGTCAAAGTGGTGATGTGATACATACTTCGGAGTATGTTACGCTTGAGGATATTGACGACGAGCCTAATTATGAAGGGTTTGCCGAAGCAGTAGCGATGGCAGTTAATAGTGTTAGTAGGGGAAAGTATTCAAAGGATGTTTTTTGTGAGGTAATTGGAACATTGCTTGATAGATATTCAATTCCTCATTATCATGAGCCGAGTGGTCCAGAATATTATAATGGAAGAGTTAAGAGCTTGGGAATTATAAATTAATTGTTAAGAGTTTATTTTACTTTTTAATTTTGTAAATAAATTTATTTGTTTGTAAAGTAATAGAATTTTCTATTATTTTTTTTATTTTTTTGGTATAATTTATATTAAGGTGGGAATATGGACATATATGGAGAAACACTTGAAGAATTAGAAAACTATTTTGAGAGTATTGGTGAAAAGAAATTTAAAGCTATTCAGGTATATGATTGGCTCTATAAAAAAAGAGTAAAGTCATTTAGTGATATGAGTAATATAAAAAAAGATGTTATTACAATTTTAGAACGTGATTTTACAATTTCTCATCCAAAAGTAGTAGAAAAACAAGTAGGAAAAGATGTATATAAGTATTTATTTGAACTAGATGATGAATCTAAGGTTGAAGCAGTTTTAATGGTTCACGATTATGGTAATAGCTTGTGTGTTTCAACCCAAGTTGGTTGTAATATGGGCTGTGCTTTTTGTGAAAGTGGGAGACGTAAGAAAAAAAGGAATTTAGAAGTTTCAGAGATGGTTAGCCAAATTTTATTAGTAGAAGAGGATTTAGGCATTAGAATATCTCATGTAGTATTAATGGGAATTGGCGAGCCATTTGATAATTACGAAAATGTTATGAAGTTTATTAGAATTATTAACAGTGGTAAAGGTATTGATATCGGAGCAAGACATATTACGGTTTCAACATGCGGAATTGTTCCTAAAATTAGAGAATTTTCTTTAGAAGATTTACAGGTTAATTTAGCTATTTCGCTTCATGCACCAAATGATGAACTTCGAAGTAAATTAATGAAAATAAATAAAGTATACAAACTTGAAGAAGTAATTAAGGCAGTAAAAGAGTATATTTCGAAAACCAATAGGCGAGTTACATTTGAATATATCATGCTTAAAGATATAAATGATAGTAGAAAATGTGCTTTAGAATTAGCTAATTTGTTAAAAGGAATGAATGCATATGTTAATTTAATTCCTTATAATGAAACAAGCCATATTGATTTTAGAAAAACTAGTGAAAATAAGGTTATGGAATTTTACGATATTTTAAAGAAAAATAAAATAAATGTGACCGTAAGAAGAGAATTTGGCTCAGAAGTAAGTGCAGCATGTGGCCAATTAAGGTCTAATTACGAGGAGGAAATTTAATGGAATATTCTTATTTAACAGATCCTGGGAAGGTTAGAGACCACAATGAAGACAGTGTGACCATTGTTAAAAATGGTAGTGGCGAAATTTTAATGGCTGTAGCTGACGGTATGGGTGGTCATAAAGGCGGTGAAATAGCTTCTTCAATTGCAATTACTAGTATTGGAAAACGTTTTATCAATACTAGTACAGTTGGTAATAAGGAAGATGCAATTGCTTTTATTAAAGAAATTGTTAGCGAAGCTAATATTCTTTTATATAAATATACACAAGAAAACCCTGAAAGTACAGGTATGGGTACAACAATAGTTTTAGCTTTAATTACTAATGACTTTTTACTATTTGGTAACATCGGTGACTCATCAGGATATGTAATTAAGGATGAAAAGTTATATAAGATTACAACTGATCATACTTTAGTAAATTTACTTGTTAAATCAGGCGAATTAACGCCAGAGGAAGCAAAGGATCATCCTCGTAAGAATGTTCTTATGCGTGCACTGGGGGCTAATATGACAGTAGAAATGGATGTGTTTGATGTTGAGACAGACGTTGATGGAATATTTCTATGTAGTGATGGTTTAACTAATATGCTTGATAATGAACAAATCGAGAAGGTATTAGATAATGATTTAAATATTGATGAAAAATTGCAAAAACTGATTTTGAAAGCAAATAATCGCGGGGGGACAGACAACATTTCAGTAGCGTATTTAACTAAGGAGGTAAAGTGATATGATATCAAAAGGACAGAAGATAAATGGGCGTTATGAAATAATCCGTTCAATCGGTGAAGGAGGAATGGCTAATGTTTATTTAGCTTATGATACAATTTTAGATCGTAAAGTAGCGGTTAAAATTTTAAGAGGTGATTTGGCTGAAGATGATAAATTTGTTCGTCGTTTTCAAAGAGAAGCTATTTCAGCAAGTTCCTTAAATCACCCTAACATTGTCGAAGTTTACGATGTTGGCGAAGATGATGGAAAGTATTTCATTGTTATGGAATATGTTGAAGGAAAAACGTTAAAACAATTGATTAAAAAACGTGGTACTTTAACACTTCCAGAAGTAGTTGATATTATGTTGCAATTAACTTCGGCGATTACGCACGCACACGAAAGCTATATAATCCATCGTGATATTAAACCACAGAATGTTATTATTTTAGAAGATGGTCGCGTAAAAATAATGGACTTTGGAATTGCGGCACAGCTTAATAGTAATGAATTAACACAAACTAATAGTGTTATGGGAACGGTATATTATTTACCACCAGAACAAGCTAATGGAACTGCGGCAACTATTAAAAGTGATATTTATTCTTTAGGTATTTTGATGTATGAATTAGTTGTCGGTAAAGTGCCATTTAAAGGTGATAGTCCAGTTGAGGTAGCAATTAAACAGATGAAGGAAACAATTCCTGATTTGACATCTGCTAATCCAGATATTCCACAAAGTATTGAAAATATTATTTTAAGAGCTTGTGCGAAGAATCCTAAGAACAGATATGAGTCTGCTTTGGCAATGCATGAGGATTTAGAAACAGCATTAGATAAGGATCGTTTTAACGAAGCTAGAAATGTCTATGAATATCCAGAAAATGATTTTGATGAAGATGAACCAGCTTTAGGTAAGCGTACTGAACGTACTTTGAAAAAGGAAGAAGATAATAAAGATAAAAAGTTAAATAGAAAACTGTTAATTACGGGATGTATTGCTGGCGGTTTATTATTAATTTTAATATTTATTTTCTTTATATATCCAAAGTTTATTTCTAAACCGTCCATAGAAGTTCCTGACGTTTCAGGTATGAGTATTTCTAAGGCAGAGGAGAAACTTGAAGACAAAGGTTTTGAGGTTGCAACGAAGACTAAAAAGGAAACAAGTGATGAATTCAAAGAAGGAAAGGTTATATCAACCGATCCTGAAGCAGGGCGTACAATTAAAAAAGGTACTAAGATAACTTTGATTGTTTCTAAAGGTAGTAAGAAATTAACTATTGAAGATTATACTGGTAAAAATTATTATGAGATTAAAGCTAAATTAGAGACCGCAGGAATTGAAGTAGCAACAGAGAAAAAAGATGTGGTTAATGATGGCAAAACCGAAGAAGATGTTATTTTAGGACAAGATGTTGAAGCTGGTGAAAAGCTTGGTAAAGGCGATTCAATTACTTTAACTATTCCAAATTTTTATACAACTTATCCAGATTTTGCGGCTGAAGGATATAGTTTAGTTGATGTTCGTAATTTCTGTACTAAAAATGAGATTTCTTTAGAAGTTAAATATCAAACTGATAATTCTAAACAAGATGGAGCAATTATTTATCAAAATATGGTAGCGGGTACAAAGGTAACTTCTGGTTCGACTTTAACAATCACGGTTGTTAAAAATGAGACTACTAATAATGATAATAAAACAGATGAAAATACGACTAATAATCAATAGGGAGTTTTATGCAAGGAAAAATAATTAAACAAATAAGCAATGACTATACAGTCAAAAATGGTGAAGAGGAATACGTTTGTAAGGCTAGGGGAAAGTTCCGGAAAATGGAGGTTTCTCCTTTAGTCGGTGATGAGGTAATATTTGATGACAAGGATAATTATATTCTTGAAATTTTGCCACGCAAAAATGAACTTGAAAGACCGGTTATTGCTAATATTGATCAGGCAATTATAATAACTAGTTTAAAAATGCCCGATTTTGATACTAATTTACTAGATAAGTTACTTGTAATAATCACTTATAATAATATTAAACCGATAATCATTTTTACTAAAAGCGATTTATTGTCAACTTCAGAACTTCAAGATTTTCAAAAGTATTTTGAATATTATCAAAAAATTGGCTATGATTGTTACATGAATACAGAATTAGATAAGATTAAAACAATTTTTAAAGATAAGGTAAGTGTTTTTACTGGCCAAAGTGGTGCTGGGAAAAGTACTTTGCTCAATAATTTAGATAAAAGTTTGAACATCAAAACGGCTGAAATTTCTTTAGCGCTTAACCGCGGTAAACATACAACTAGACATACGGCATTATTACCAGTTGGTGGTGGTTTAGTAGCTGATACGCCTGGATTTTCGGCTTTGGGTTTTGGAAAAATGAGTAATGCGGATATTCGCGATAATTTACCAGAGTTTAATATTTACAGAGTAGACTGTAAATATCGTGATTGTATGCATTATAAAGAAGACGATTGTAAAGTTAAAGAAAAAGTTCAATCAGGGGATATTTTAGAAAGTCGATACAATAATTATTTAAATTTTATAACAAAGAGGTGATACTATGAAAATATCCGCATCATTTTTGAAAATTCAAAATGACAAGGAAAAAATAAGAAAACTAGATTTACTTAGCGATTATATTCATTTTGATATAATGGATGGAAATTTTGTTTCAGCTTCGACTGTTAGTTACGAGGTAATGAAAGAAAATACTAGTGCAATTTTAAAACCCAAAGATATTCATTTAATGGTTGAGGATATTTATAGTTATGTGGATACATATAAAGAATTATCACCGGAATTTATAACTTTTCATTATGAGGCGGCTGATGATGTTCAATCAGTTATAGATTATATAAAATCACTTGGAATAAAGCCTGGTATTTCAATTAATCCAGATACTGAGGTGACAGTATTGAATCCATATTTAGATAAGATAGATTTGGTTTTAGTTATGTCAGTTTTTCCAGGTAAGGGCGGTCAGGAATTTATCGATATTTCAGATAAGTTAGACTATTTAAATCATTATCGTGAAATTAATGATTTAAGTTATATGATCGAAGTAGATGGTGGCATCAATGATAGGACGATTGAAAAAGTGAAAAAGGCCGATATGGCAGTAGTTGGTTCTTATATTACGGATAGTAATGATTATGGGAGCCAATTCGAAAGGTTAAGGGATGCACTATGAAAAAAGGATTTACTTTAGCAGAATTAATGGGAGTTATTGTTATTTTAGGAATTATTGCAACAATTGTAACATTAGCTATAGATAGTAGTATTAAAAATAGTCGTTATGAAACTTGCTTGGTTCAAGAAAAAAATATTATTGAAGGGGCAAAAGCTTGGTCAGTTGATAATTGGAAAAAATTGCCTAATTTAGATAAGCCTACAGTGACAATTTCTTTACTTAATGATCTAGAAAAAGGTGGATATGTTGAAGAAGGACTCATTAATCCGATGACTCAAAAAGAATATTCTGGAACTTCAGTTAAAATTTTTGTTTCAACTAAGCCAGTAGAGACTTGTTACACTCACAATAAAGGCCAAGCTAATGAGGAGACTGTTTGCGAAAATGTAGCACCAACAGGTAAAGATTACCAGTATGAGGTGATTTATGGAACTGGAGAAAAATGTGCAAAATAAAGGAGAATAGTTATGAAAAAAATAACGGTTGATGGCAATGAAGCTTGTTCTTTAGCTTCATATATGTTTACGGAAGTGGCTGGAATATATCCAATTACGCCATCTAGTCCAATGCCAGAGAACATTGACAGATGGAGTAGTATGGGGCGCAAAAACATTTTTGGAAGCCCAGTTAAAGTTGTTGAAATGCAAAGTGAAGCAGGTGCTATTGGAATGGTTCATGGTAGTTTGCAGACTGGATTATTAACAAGCACTTATACTGCTAGTCAAGGGCTACTTCTAATGATTCCTAATATGTATAAAATTGCTGGTGAAATGTTACCATGTACAATGCATGTGGCAGCGCGTTCTTTAGCTACGCATGCATTAAGTATTTTTGGTGATCATCAAGATATTTATGCAACAAGAAGTACAGGCTTTTGCATGTTAGCTTCATCTAGTGTGCAAGATGCATATTATTTGGGTCTGATTAGTCATTTATCCGCTATTAAATCATCATTGCCGTTTATGCATTTCTTTGATGGATTTAGGACAAGCCATGAGTTTAATAAGATTGATATTTTAGATGAAAAAGACATTAAACCTTTATTAGATGAAAAAGCTTTAGAAAAATTTCGTAAAAAAGCTTTAAGTATTCATAATCCAGTAACTAGAGGGACTAACCAAAATGGTGATATTTATTTTCAGTTAATGGAATCACGTAATAATTTTTACGATGAAGCAGTAGATAATGTTTGTAGTTATATGAATGAAATTAATAAATTATCAGGGATGGTTTATCTGCCATTTAATTATTACGGGGATGATAATGCTGAAAAAGTAATTGTGGCAATGGGATCAGTTTGTGAAACAATTAAGGAAACAATTGATTATCTCGGTGGTAAGATTGGACTAATTGAGGTTCATTTATATCGTCCTTTTAGTGTTAAGCATTTATTAGATGTTTTACCTAAAACTGTTACAAAAATAGCAGTTTTGGATCGTACTAAAGAAGCTGGCAGCAATGGAGAACCATTATATCTAGATATTGTTAATGCATTAAGTAAAAATGGTATTACGATAGTTGGTGGACGTTATGGACTATCTAGTAAAGATACAACGCCAGGAATGATTAAAGCGGTTTATGATAGCTTAGAAAATCCTAAAAATAATTTTACAATTGGTATTGATGATGATGTAACTAATTTAAGTTTAGATTATAGGAAGCTTGATTTGAAAAATAGTGATGAGTTTTTACTTTATGGCTATGGTAGTGATGGAACAGTTAGCGCAGCTAAATCAATTATCGAATTAATTGGGGATAATACTGATAAGTATGTTCAAGGTTATTTTGAATATGATTCTAAAAAATCGGGTGGAGTAACGGTTAGTCATTTACGTTTTTCTGATAATAAAATAAGGTCAACTTATTTTATATCCAATCCTAAAGTAGTAGTAATTACTAAAGATACATATTTGGAGGATTTTGATCCAATAAGCAAAATAAAGGAAGATGGAATTTTAATTATTAATACATTAAAAACTGAAAAAGAGACACTTAAAGCTTTAAATCCATATAAAAAATTACTAAGAGATAAAAATGTTAAAGTGTATATTATTAATGCTTATGCACTTGCGCGAAAATGCGGGCTTGGTAATAAGATTAGTATGATTATGGGAAGTGCAATATTTAAAGTAACTGATTTAATAGATTATGATAGGGCTATTAAAGAAATGGAAAATTTTATTAATGATAAATTTGCCAAAAAAAGCATGGATATTGTTAAAGCCAATATGCTGGGAGTTAAGGAAACCGTTAATTATTTAAAAGAACTTACGCCGGATGATGAAGAAAGCAATTTAGACTTTGAACTTAATGACATATATGAAGCGATTGCTCATCGTCAAGGTAATTTACTTAAAGTATCAGATTTTAAAGGGATGGAAGATGGAACGGTAACGCATACTAGACCAAATAATCGTGGTATTAGTGACATAGTACCTAGGTGGTTAAATAGTAATTGTATTCAGTGTGGAATGTGTTCTATGGTTTGTCCACACGGAGTAATTAGACCTTTCTTACTTTCAGAAGAGGAATATAAAAAAGCCCCTTTGAGCATTAAGGAAAAGTGTTTACCAGCGATGGGAGTAGCTGAATACTATTATATAATTGGAATCGCTTTGGAAAATTGTACAGGATGCGGAGTATGCATTAATACTTGTCCAGGTAAGAAAGGCGAGAAGGCTTTGACTTATGAGAAGCTAGCTGCACGAGAGGATTTTGATTATTTAGTTAAAAATGTTACCGAAAAGACCTTAGTTAGAAAAGATACAATTAAAGGAAGTCAATTTAAAACACCAAAGTTTGCTTTTCATGGTGCTTGTGCTGGTTGCGGAGAAACGGCGTATATTAAATTATTAACACAATTATTTGGCGACAATTTGATGATCGCTAACGCAACAGGTTGTTCATCTATTTATGGTGGCAGTATACCAGATATACCTTATTCAGTGCCTTGGGCAAATAGTTTATTCGAAGATAATGCTGAATATGGTTATGGGATGTTAATTGGCTATGAGACGGCCAGAAGTCGTGTTAAAGAGTATATGGCAAAACATGACGATGAACTATTTACTAAATGGCTTGAAAACAGTAATAATTATCAAATTACTAAAGAAGTTTACGATAATTTAGATTATGAAAAACATCCAATGTTAAAAGAACTTAAAAATTATATTGTGTCACGCACTATTTGGGCAATTGGTGGTGATGGTTGGGCTTATGATATTGGCTTTGGCGGTATCGATCATGTTCTATCAAGTGGAGACAATATAAATATTTTGGTTTTAGATAGTCAAGTTTATTCTAACACTGGTGGTCAAGCATCAAAGGCAACGCCTAAAGGTGCGGTAGCACAGTTTGCTAGTGATGGTAAGAAAAACAATAAGAAGGATTTAGCAAGAATTGCTATGGGCTACCCTAATGTCTATGTGGCGCAAGTTAGCTTGGGCGCTAATATGATGCAGGTAATTAGAGCTTTTGAAGAAGCTGAAAAGCATGACGGCCCTTCAATTATTATTGCTTATACACCTTGTATTTCTCATGGAATTAAAGGTGGAATGAAAGAAAGCGTTAATATGGAAGCTTTAGCAACTAAATGTGGTTATTTTCCAATTTTTAGATATGATGGAGAAAATTTTACTTTGGATAGTAAGAATCCTGATTTTAATTTATATGAAGAGTTTTTGGGTAATCAAACTCGTTATGCAATGCTAAAGGCTGTTAATAATTCTAAAGCTGATGATTTGCTTTTAGAAAATAAGGAAAACGCTATCAAGCGATTTGAATATTATAAGAGTTTAACTTCGGAAAAGTAATTTTCGAAGTTTTTCTTTTTTAAAAGGAAATCTGAAATTGATGTGGTATATTAAAAATAAGGGATAATGACAAGTAGATGTTTAACTAAATAAAAACATATGTTTTTATGATTAACATATGTTATAATTAAATAAACAAAAAGGACAGTCCCCCCTGAAGGGCTGTCCAAATAAAAGAATAAAAAGGGGCTGGCTAGTTTACACTAGCGCCAATCCAATATAAATTGAATTGGTGATTAATATAATATCACAAAAATAGAATATGTCAACAGTTTTTCATAAAAAAGTAAAAAAAGGTGATGCGAATGGAATTACAAGAAATAAAAGGAATTAGTGTTAATACCGTAAAAGATTGGAAGGCACTTGGAATAAATGATGCAATTGATTTAATTACATATTATCCATTTAGATATGAGGTTATTGAAAAAAGTGACATTAATAGTTTGCAAGATGGCGATAAAATTGTTATCGATGGGGTGGCTGAGAATGTACCTAATGTATATCATTTTTCCAGAAAACTAAATAAGATGTCTTTTAGATTAAATACAGGAGACCGATTATTAAATGTAACTATTTTTAATCGTGCTTTTTTGAAACGTAATATTAATCCAGGGACTGAAATTATCGTAATTGGTAAATATGATATTAAACATCACAGTGTAACAGTTAATGATTTAAAATTTGGAAAGCTTTTTGAAACAATAATTAAACCAGTTTATCATTCATCTTTTAAAATAAATAGTAATAAAATTAACAAAACTATTAATGGAGTAATTAAAGATGTTATAGTTCCTGATTATATTCCGAGTAGCTTAAAGGAACAATACAATTTTATGGATAAAAGTAAAGCTATATATTTAGTTCATAATCCTAGTAATATGACAATGGTAAATAAGGCTATTGATAGACTAAAGTATGAAGAATTATTCTTATTTATGCTTAAAATGAATTATTTGAAAAATAGCACTAAGGAAGGATATGGCCTTCAACGCTCAGTTGATTATAATCTTGTTTTGGCGGCTATAAATAGTTTGCCATTTGAGCTTACTGATGACCAACTTAAGAGTATTAAAGATATTTACGATGATTTGGTTAGTTCTAGGAAAATGAACAGGTTATTACAAGGTGATGTTGGTAGTGGTAAAACAGTAGTAGCGTTTATTAGCTTATATATAAATTACTTAAGTGGTTATCAGGGGGCATTAATGGCACCAACAGAAATTTTAGCACTTCAGCACTATAATAATATTCAAAAATTATTTTCTGGTTTAAAGGCTGTATTACTTACGGGAAAACTTAAGGTAAAGGAACGCCGCGAGTTATTAGCGATAGTCCAAAGCGGAGAAGCGGACATTATTATTGGTACTCATGCTTTAATTAGTGGAGATGTAGTTTATAAGAACCTAGGATTAGTTATTACTGATGAGCAACACCGTTTTGGAGTAAACCAACGTGGTAACTTAAAAAATAAAGGAATTTCTCCAGATATTTTATATATGAGTGCGACACCGATTCCAAGAACTTATGCTTTAACGCTTTATGGTGATATGGATATTTCTAGCATTAAAACAATGCCTAACGGGCGTAAGCCAGTTAAGACAATTTTAAAAAGCAATAAGGAAATTAAAGATGTTTTATATATGATGCTTGAGGAAATAAAAAAAGGGCATCAAATTTATGTTATTGCACCTTTAGTAGAAGACTCTGATAAAATTGATATGGAAAATGTTTATGAACTTGAAGAAAAGATGAATAAGGCATTTGGCAAGGTTTGTAATGTTGGCGTTTTGCACGGAAAAATGAAGTCTAATGAAAAAGATGAAGTTATGGATGCTTTTAAGGAAAATAAGATTCAGATTTTAATTAGTACAACAGTTATTGAAGTTGGTGTCGATGTAGCTAATGCGACAATGATGGTAGTATTTGATAGTTATCGTTTTGGGCTTGCAGCATTACATCAGCTTAGGGGGCGTGTTGGTCGTAATGATTTAGATTCTTATTGTATTTTAATTAGTGATCGTGAAACTAAAAGGCTAAAAGTTTTAACTGAAACTAATGATGGTTTTAAAGTTAGTGAAGAAGATTTTATTTTAAGAGGCAGTGGTGATTTGTTTGGATCTCGTCAAAGTGGGGACATGAGTTTTAAATTAGCGGACATTAAGAAGGATTATCAATTGTTATTAACGGTTAAAGAAGATAGTGAAAGATTTTTACATAGTCAAGATTATGTAAATAGTGATAACTCTCATATAAGAAAAGTTATTGAAAAAGCAAGTGGTTTGGACTAGTGTTAAGTAAAGTTAATTAATAGTGAAATTTGTTGACTTTTAGAATTAAATAATTTATACTTGTAATAGCATAGACAGCTGTCTATGTTAGGAAGACTTACGAATATAATGTGAGTATTCCGACCAAAACCCCCTGAAGGCTACCGAAAGGTAGCCATTTTTGTTTATTTATGGGTATTTTTTGATATTTTGATAGTACGCTACCCATCATTCTACCCATCAAGTTGATGGTTTATTATAGTTTATATAGGTTTAATCAGAAGACTTATCGTTAAAGTCTTTTTCTAATGAGTCAAAAAATTTAGGAACATTTGCATAATCTTTTTTGACTAAATGGGTATATGTTTCTAATGTTTCTGTTGTTTCTGAGTGGCCTAGATAATTAGATACAGCGGTAATAGGTGCAGCAGCTGATATTAAAGCACTAGCACAAGAATGTCTAAAATCGTGAATTCTAATATGTCTAAGTCCAGCTTTCTTACAATAATTATTATTTCTACTGTAAATTTGATGATAGGTTATAGGAGTATCATCTCCAAATACAAACCAGGTTTGTTTAAACTTTGAAAAACGTTCATTTGATTTTTTTAATTTAGCTAAGTCTTTTAATAAAACTTCAGGAATGGGAATAGTTCTATTAGATGATTCTGTTTTAGGACTTGCTATATACCATGAACTACTAGCGTTATTTCCAGCTAAATTTAAAACTTGTTGAGCTATTGTTAAAGTATGATTCTTAAAATCAATATGTCTCCATTGTAAACCTCTAGCTTCACTTCTTCTAAGTCCACAGTAATATAATGTTTCAAATAAACATTTATCACGCAAATCATTTATTACTGATATATATTGAAAAAATTCTTGTGGTTCATAAAAATCCATTTCTTTTTTTATAGCCCCAGGTGTTTTAAATGGTTCTAATTTATTATAAAATTTTCTTAAATTAAAATCCCATTGTTTTTCAGCAAAGTTTAATACTTGTTTAATAAATTTCTGTATATCAGTTTTATATTTATCACATAAATTAGTTTTATTCATTTGAGATCTCCATTTTTGATAGTGTTCCCAGTTCAAATTTACTAATTCTATATTATCTAATAAACCCATATATTTAATTCTATCTCTATATGTCTTTAGAGTAGAGTCTTTTATTTTATCTTTTTGATATTCATAATAAAGTGTATATGCTTCTTTAAAAGTCATATGGGGATTAACTTCAACATCTTTATATTTATCTAAATATTCTAGTTCTGCTTTTGTTGCTTCTTCTTTGGTAAAATAGGCTTGTGATTGATATTGATGTCTTTTACCATCTAATCCTTTACTATATTGTATAAATACCCAAGATCTTCCATCTCTTGTTCGTTTATTTTCTTTAAGCTGTCTTACGGACATTAATTTATTACCTCCTTTATTAATCCGTAAAATATCGACATACATCTATATTTTACCATTTATTTAATTGTTTTTAATGATTATCTAATTAATTTATCGATTTTATCAATAAAAAAGACCAACATAAAGTTGCTCTAATTATCTATAATTATTTTCTTAAATATTTTTATTAAAAAAATTTAATCTATATTATTTTAATAATCTTAATAGAAAAGAAAATCTCCAATTTAAAGAATTTAATTCATATCTGTGTTCGGCATTAATAATTTCCATTTCAATATTATCTTTAGTTAATTTATCAATATTATTTTCGATGTTTTTATATGCATTAATTACTTCATTATTGTTAAAAGTGTCTTTTTTTAATTGGTAATCAATGTTTTTTAATATATCTTTTTTTATATAATTCTGTTTTGTTTCAATATATAATAAACATTTTTTTAAATTAGTGGTATAGGCTAATAATAAGTCTTTTTGGATATCATTTAAATTTGTTAAAATGACTATTACAAGTATTTGATAAATTGTATAGCAAGTTATACATCTTTCTATAAAATCATATATCGTAGAAGTTCCTTTCATAAATGTTGATAAATAAGCAAGTGAGGTTGATACACCAATAACTTCAACTAAATAAATAAAAATCTGTGTTAATGTTTTTGATATAATATATCTTTTTTTCATAAGGCATCACTCTTTCTAAAGAAGTATTATATCATAATTCAAAATCATCAGATTTATCTTTATCATATTTTTTATTAATTTTTTTACTTAAACTTTTGAAAGAGTAGTGGTCATATTCTTGTTTTTTATCAACATCTAGACCTAGTGTTCTTTTTAGAGCTTTAAATAAATCAGTGGCAACTTCTTTAACATTAGAGATTATTTCATTAAATGTTTCTTTTAATTCTGATATTTCTTTTCTAAGTGAATTAATAATTGTATTTTGATAATTTATTGTTTCATCTTTTTCTTCAATAATTAATTTTTGATTTTCAATAATTTTATCTTTTTCTTGTAAAGTTTTACCTGATTTAAGATTTCTTATTTCGTTATTTAATTTATCAATTTGTTTTTGTTTATACTTGAGATTAATTTCATTTTGTTCAATTGTTTTATCTTTATTTAAATTATCTTTAGTTACTTCTTTAGAATAATTAGATAAATTGATAATATCTTTTTCTTTATATCCAATTATTCTGCCTTTTTCAGGATTTAGAAGGGGATTAGTATCGACATCAGATATTTTATCTTTATATTTTAATTCTACTTTGTTTAAATCTTTATTTTTGTTATATTCCATTTTTATTAGTTTAGTTTCTGCTCTAAGTTCATCTAAATATTTTTCTGCTTTTGTTTGATGATGTTTATTAGCTCCAATTTGACCCCTATCAAGATTGAATCCTTTATCATTAATATATTTATTATAATCATCTTGAATTTTAGCAAATGAAGTTTTAAATCCTCGGTCTTTCCAAAATTGATCGGAATTTAAGAATCTTCCATATTCGATAGTATACATATTTTTTCCGTTTTCATCTTTCTTTTGAATAGGTATTAATTTTTCTTTCCCATCTTTCCCAACATATGACTTTAATAATTGATGACCATTTTCATCAGTTTCAAATACTTTTCTATGAACTTGATTTACTACTGGAGTAAAATAAAAATGCATATGAGGAGTATCTTCGTCAAAATGAATAGCAGAGTAGACTACATTTTCTTTTCCAACTAAATCACACAAAAATTGATGAGAATATTCAAAATAATCTAATACTTTTTTCGGAATATCATTTTTATCATTAATAACAACTTTATTTATAGGTTCACCTTTATGATCTCCAGTTAAATGAATCCTACCTGTTTCTTCAAATTTCATTCCTAATGCTTTGAAAAATTCTTGACCACTTGTTATTACACATCCGTTTAATAAGTTGATTTTTTTATTATTTTTATTAAATTCTACCTTGTTATTATAAAGCGTTTTATAAGTTGAACTAGCTAAATTAGTACTACAAAGAGGAACATATTCTATATTAAATTTTGTTCTATTTGTATCGTAATTACCTGTGCCAATTCTATCAGTAAGTTCTTTACCAAGACCACCAATATCAGAAGATTTTATTTTGTTTGTTATTGTTAAAACTTGTTTACCAGCAAACATAATATAATCCTTTCGTTAGTTTATGACGTTGTGACATTAGATATTTGGGTGGGATTGTTCTTTTGGTCATTTTATGACCTATCTCACTAGGGCATAGCCCGAAAGTGAGTTAAGGGAAACCCTTAAAAACCCATTCTTGTTTATAGCAAAGACTTAAGATATACTTAAGCCTAAGCTAATAAACAAGTGCTTATTTATTTTAACGATAAATAAGCAGAAGATGAATCATTATCGCCACTTTCACTTGCAAGCAAGCAAAACGTGCCACATTAATCATCTTCATTTTGCGAAGGCTCTATAAATGTAGCATGATATAATCTGCTTTCAGCAGTTCTACATTTAGTGATATGAATACCTTCGCTTTCTAAGAGTTCCAGACTACTATTAAGTAGTCTACCAAATCTCTTAGGTGACATTGGTATATTGGCTTTTAACACAATATCAGTACAAGTAAAATCAATTTCTTTTTGACTAGCAACATACTTTATAAAAGAAGTCATTTCATATGAAAGTTCATCA
This sequence comes from uncultured bacterium, assembly GCA_959020415.1. Taxonomy (GTDB): domain Bacteria; phylum Bacillota_I; class Bacilli_A; order RF39; family UBA660; genus Coprosoma. The sequence continues at coordinate 34,090 of CAUERX010000003.1, forward strand.
TCTTCAATAGAATTTATTTTTTGAAATATAAGATTATCTAATTTTTTTAATTGGATGTCTAACTCTGGAAAATCTCTATTAATTGTTTGTAATTTAACATATCTTTTATTAGATTTATTTTCTATTAAAGTGATTCTACCATCTACTGTTGCATCTAATGCAACACTTCCTAAAGTTTTACCAGTTTTATTTAGATGATGTGTAACTAAAAAAGTAACATTATATTTATCACAATAAGTTCTTAATTTTGGAAATACCTGCTGAGCAACATCTTGATAATTATTAATGTCATATTGAACTCCAAAATCAATATCTTTTAACATATCTAATATTATTAATTTACCATTGTAATCCTCAGCAAAAACTTTAATATCGTATTCTATATCTCTTAATGATATATTAGCTTTTGTTTGTCTATCTATTATAAATAGTGAGTCGTTTTTTGCGGAAAGTTCTAGGAATTCTAGACGTTCCTTTAATTGACCAGCATCAGATTCTGTGGTAACATATAAAACAGGTGAGTGATTTACTTTTTGTCCTAAAAAAGGTGTTCCGTTAATAACGGAGCAGGAAAGTTGCAGTGCCAACATAGACTTTCCTACTTTTGGATTAGAAACTAGTAGATACACGCCTTTAGACTTCATTATATTATTTATGATGATGTCTTTTTTTATGCTTGTATCTACTTTTTCAATAGGTTTGAGCAATTTTAACATCTCCCTTCAAATTTTTACTTCTTGATTCTAAATAATCAATATCGATATTTAAATATTTAACAACTTCTCGCATTGGTACAGCGTTCTTTGGAACATAATAACCTTTACTTTCTAAATCATTTTTGATTTTACTTTTAATAGTTAATGCTGAATTTCTGCCTATATTTGCAAGTTTCATTAAATCTGATAAGTTGCACCATTGTTGTGCAATAAGCTTTAAAGTTTCATCTACGGTCATATTACACCTCCTTTTATCTTTCTAATTCTTCGTATTTTTCGTATCTTATATCAACAACTTTTTTATATTCATCAGTAGGTTGCATAGAGATACTAAGACCAAGATATGAATCTTTACTAACACATTCTTCTAAGCCAAAGAAATGTGCATAATCATTTTCCATTAATTCATTAGCAAACTTTATAGTTTCTGCTTTAGTATTAGGATCTAATAGAAGTTGTCTTAATGATGTGGTTACATCAAAACATATTAAGCAATATAGTCCTTTAGCTCCTAATGATAACTTAGAATTTTCTAAAACATCATTTCTAATAGAAGTAAAGTATTTCATATATTTTTTCACCTCCTTCATTATCTAAAAAGGGTAGAGTACTTTCGGGCATAAGCCCTTTTGAAATTTTAGTTATTTCATAACTTGATATATTAGTCATACCATAACTCCTCTTTGCCAGTATGAGGATAATTTCTGCCTTGCATTTTTTACTTAATGGCATATCGGCGATTTCCACTAAGACTAAGTTTTCAAATAACAAATTTAACTTAACATTTCGTGTCCGAAATATCAGTCGATTAAAATATAACACTGTCCGAAAAACTTGTCAATACTTTTTGTCCGAAATTATAGACAACTTTTTAAAAAAATGATAAAATTAGTTAAGAAGAAGAAAAAATGGGAGAAAGAAGTGAATATATGAATTCAGGAGAACTTAAAAGTATTATTGAAAGTGCTAGAGAAGCTAAAGGTATATCACAAAGAGAACTTGCAAAGTTATCAGGAATCAGTAGAAGTACTTTAAATGATATTATTAATGGCAAAATAAAAAAAATAGATGTAGATGCATTAAAAAAGATAGCTGAAACATTAGACTTATCTTTGAAAAAATTATTAAAAGTAGCAGGATATGATGAATTTCTAGATTATTTATCATTAGATAGATATAAAAATAAATCCACAAGGGATTTAAAAGATATGATAGAAAGATATAAAAAGTCCCAATTAGATTTATTAGATTGGGATGCTAAAAAAAGAGCAGTAGTAAATGATGCAAGAGGAAAATTATTTTATACTATGGAACATTTAAAATTAATGCAAGAAAATAAGGATAGTTTATATACGATTGATAAAGCTATAGAAGATATAAAATATGCTTTTGATGAATTGGTAAAAGCTCAAAATAAATATGATTACAGCAAATTGCCAAAGGATTTTTAGACAAAGTAGACATCAGTACACTATATGGAGGTAGAAATTATGAGTAGATTAAAACCGTTTATAAAATGGGCAGGTGGTAAAGAAAAAGAATTACCTATAATAATTGATAATTTGCCAACTAATTTTGATAGGTATGTAGAACCGTTTGTAGGTGGTGGATCAGTTTATTTATCAATGAATTGTAAATCATCAGTCATAAATGATAAATCAGATGAATTAATGTTACTTTATAGTATGATTAAAGATAATAATAAAGAGTTTCATAGAAGTTTAAAAGAAATAAATAAAAATTGGATTGAGATAGAAAAAATAGTAAAGAATAGTTCAGAGGAATTACTAGATTTATATAATATGTTCAAAAAAAATGAGTATGAACTAGATGATTTAGTAGATAAATATATGAAAAATCATGCTAAAGAACTAAATAAATTACTAAAAGAAGATTTAGATATTAATTTATATAATCTAATTATTGAAATAAAGAAAAATTTGTTATCTAAAATAAATAGAATGTACAAAATTGAAAAACAACGTGGTGAAATGTGTTTGACTGATGTTATGGACAATCTTGAAACAGCATTTAAAAGTGCTTATTATATGTATTTTAGATATTTATATAATAATAGAAAAAAACTTAAATTAAGCGATGAATTTTATTGTGCAGTATTCTATTTTATAAGAGATTATTGTTATTCGGCAATGTTTAGATATAATGCAAATGGTGAATTTAATGTACCGTATGGAGGTATTAGCTATAATAGAAAAGACTTTAAGAAAAAAATAGATTATATTGAATCTGAAGAATTAATTAATAAATTATCTGAAACTAAATTATATTGTTTAGATTTTGAGAAATTTTGTAATGAAGTAAAATTAACTGAAAAAGATTTTATGTTTTTAGATCCACCATATGATACTGAATTTTCTACTTATGCAAAAAATGATTTTGATAAAGATGATCAAATAAGGTTGGCAAACTATCTTAAAAATACAAAGGCTAAATTTATGCTAATTATTAAAAATACAGATTTTATTTATGATTTATATAAGAATAAAGGCTTTAACATAATTGTTTTTGATAAAAAATATTTAGTTAGTTTTATGAATAGAAATAATAAAAAAACTGAACATTTACTTATAACTAATTATGAATCGGAGGTAAAAAATGGAACAAACTAAAGAAAATAAAATAAGAGAAAAAGTGAGAAACGCAATAAGAGAATTTTCTGAAAAATTTGAAGAAAGATATATGAGAGAATTAAACGATTCTACAGGTGTTATTAATGCAAAAAAGAATAATGCCTTCGTTTCTGAATTAGGAAATGAATTTATGTTTTATTCAGCTTTTTGTCGATCTTTTGATTCTAGTTTTGGGAAAGTACTAGAAAAATTATCAAACGATATTGCAGGTATTTCATATGAAGTAGTTTTAGAAAATATATCGTCTTATTTGTTACCAGAACAAATTCAACGTAAATCAAATATTATGAATGAATATGACAAGCACGTTAAACCAAGGGTTGAAGATTATACATCATTACATGCATATAAGCCAACAAATGTAGATAGTTATAAAAAGAAACATGTTACAGACAATCATTTTTATAAAAAAGATACTAAAGAACATTTTATAATTGAATTAAAAGCTGGTGGAGATTTAGATATTAAAAAAGCTAAAAGTGAAAAAGAAGCTTTAATAGATCAATATTATATTTTATCAAACGCATTGGATGATCCGGAAGAAAGTGTAAAAATATATTTGGCAACTGCCTATAATATGTATGGAGAAGGAAATGAATGGAGACAAGAAAGAGTAAAACAGTTTTTTAGTGATGATGAATTGCTAATTGGAAAAGAATATTGGGATTTTGTGTGCGATGATGAAAATGGCTACAATATAATTATTGATGAATATAAAAAAAGTGCTAGATATATATTAGAAGCTTTAGATAGAATTAAAACAGCATATTTCAATTAAATTTTATATCAAGAAAGAAGTGGTAAAATGAAAATTGATTTTCATTGTCATACAATAAAAAGTAAAAGTGAAGAATCTGAAGAACGAAATGTAAGTGTCAATTTATTTAAAGAAAAAGTATTATTGAGTGGAGTTAAAATAATTGCAATAACAAACCACAACATATTTGATAAAGATCAATATTACGAATTTAAAGCCGCTGTTAAAGATAATTGTCAAATATGGCCAGGAATAGAATTAGATGTTATTGGACAAAGTGGTGCAAATGGACACTTAATATTAATAGCTAATCCTGATGATGTAGAGGAATTTTCTAAAAAGATAAATAAAATATTAAATGGTAGTACACCAGATAATTTTAAAATAAATTTAGATGATTTATATAATGAGATTAAAATGCTTAATTTAGTTTATGTTGCACATTGTTTTAAATCGAAGGCTCTCCCATTAAATGATATAGAAGAATTTTCAAAAATGTTAGAAAATCCTAAAAGATTATTTAAAGAACCAAGCTCTCTTACTTCTGTAACTGTTCTTCAATCAAATAAGCATAGAGTCGTTATCGGTACTGATGTTATTCATTGGGGTAATTATGAAAATTATAATTTTGGAGAGTTTAAATTTGAGTTAAAAGATTTTACTTCATTTACTAAAATAATTGAAAAAGACAAATCATTTTTAAGAGATATAGTGGATGAAGAATTTAGTGAAAATGTAAAAGTATATGGTAAATTAGCTACTAAAGAGCACCCATTTATTATACCTATATATAATGATTGTAATATAATTTTTGGTGATAAAGGAAGTGGGAAAACTGAAATATTAGAGTCGTTGGCTGAATATTATAAACTAGAAAAAAATGAAGAACCGGTTTTTTATAAAGGTGGAGACAAAGAAGAGTGGTATAAAGGTTTAATAAAAATAAATAGCGAAGATTATGATCTTAAAAATTTTAAAGAAGTTGACGATAAAAAAGAAGAGTTAAAATATATTTCAAATTTTATAGATATTACTCCCGTATCTGTAAAAAAATATAAAGACTATTTTCAAAAAAAAGCAAAGAAAGCTAGCAAAGATAAAATGAAGTGTTTATCAATTAATAAAAGACATCTTTATAATGAAAATAAATACGTTGAAATATATAATGATTATAAAAAAATCACTTCTTTTTTACGAGATTATAATAATATTGATACTAGCGATGTATTGGAAAATCAAGAAAATGAATTATTAACTTCATTGTTAAAAAAATTAAAAACTGGTTTATTTGAAAAATCTAGAACTGAATGGATTAATCAAAAATCAGAGTATTTATTTGATGATTTTGTTACAAATATGTCCATATATGTCTCAGAAAATGTTGGAGAACCGACAGCTCCTACTGAAACAGGGTTTGCTGCATATGCAAAGAATAGGCTAAAGATTAGAAGTTTTTCTTCAAGTATATTAGCTGAACTTGAAAAGTCAAATGAAGACGAAGGGATATATATTGGTAATTTAGGTGCCAAAGGAGACGTTTATTTATCTTCGAATTATTTTTTTATAAATTGTAAAAATAAGAATGGTATCGATTACAAAATATTAAAAAATAATAAAGGAGATTTAAGTAACTTTGTGACGTTGTTAGAAAAATTAAAAAAAGATTTTACTTTGGATATATCACGAACAGTAAACGATTTGAAAGTGCTTTATGATAAAGGAATAAATTCTATGACTGAATTTATTGCAGTTAAAAAAGATTTTAAATTAAATAAAATTAGTTATAAACCTTCAAAAGGAGAAAATTCTATACTTGCTTTGCAACATGAATTATTATCTAAAAAAGAAAAAAATGTTTTTCTTATAGACGAACCAGATTTGAGCTTAGGCAGTACTTATATAAACGAGGTTATTGTTCCTTTATTTAAGGATTTAACAAAATCGCAAAAGATTTTAGTAGTTGCAACCCATGATGCTAATATTGCAGTCAGAACTCGCCCTTTAAACAGTATTTTAAAGTTAACAGAAAATAATGTATATAAAACGTTTATTGGCAATATGTTTACTGATGTATTAACTGATATTGATGATGAAAACAATCAACTAAGTTGGAAAGAACAAAGCATAAAGTATCTAGAGGGTGGAGAGCCAGCTTTTGAGGAAAGAGGAGAATTATATGAATAAAAATATAATAGACGTTGAATTGATAACTGAAGAGGAAAAACAGTTATTAGTATTTAATTTTGATGAAAAAATATTTTTGGATTTAGCAAGTGATAATGCAGAAGAACTTAAAGATTTTTTTCAACAGTTATTAATAAAAATATTAGAAAAAAATATAGAATTAAATTTTGTTGAAAAAGATAGAAATGATTTATTTTATGATGTTGCTAAAAAATATGTTGACCATTTGAAAGTTGAAATAGCATCTATTGTTAATCAACAGCTTAATAAAATTGATGATTAAGAAAATAAAATTTTGTTATATATGTTTTTAATGTCATTTTGTCATCATAATAAATAAAAAAACTGATGAATAATTTCTACCCATCAGCTACCCATCAAATTATGCTGAATTTATCAATTTTTAGTTAAATTTTATTAAACTTAAAATGAATTGTATGCCGATATTACGGGGATTTTTAATAATCCTCTTTTTTTATTAAATTGCCCCCTGAAGGCGCCATATATTGGGCGCCGCTTTTTGTTTGAAATAAAAAATTTGTGACCTTTTTAATTTTTAGGTATAGTTATTACTGAAACTTATAGATGAATTATAAGATACATACAATGCAATGAATTAGTAAGGAGTAATTATTTTAATAATTACTTCAGAGTGTTGGCAATTTTCAATACTCTTTTTTTTGTAAAAAAAATTGTAATATAATGTTTTAGCGAATAGGAATTTTCAACAACATAATTGTGTCACTTTTCCATATAAAAAGTAAGGATTGTAAGCTTTGTAGTTGGTTAAAATAAAGCATCATTACTATTGATTATCTTATAAATTTAAAAGACTATTGATATAATTTACTTTGTTAACAACAGTGAACTTACTATGTAAGTTTTTTGTAGTAAATATTTTTTATATCTGATATAATCAAATTAAAGAGGAGTTAAATTATGAATAATGATTTTAAAGTTTTAATTCAAAATTTGAATAAATTACATACCACAGAAATGGGTATCGATCGAATAAAGAAAAATCTTGATTTAGGCACTAATGATGTTGTTGCTTGGTGTCGAAAAAAGATTAGAGATTCAAAAAGTTATATTTTTAGAAAAGGTAAGAATTGGTATGTTGATATAGAAAATTGTGAGATCACAGTTAATGCTTACAGCTATACAATAATAACTGCCCATAAATTAAAAAAGTAAGGTGATAAAATGAGACCTCAGTTCAAAGATATAGAATCTTATGACGAATTTAAGAAGTATTGTTGGTATTTAGAAGAATTAAAGCAAATTTGTAAAGAATTAAAAATTGATTATTCTGGCGGTAAGATAGTACTCAATTATAATATTGAAGAATATTTCAAAGGTAACTTAATAAAAAAGCAACAACGAATTAGAAAAAATAAAAATGTGGTTGATGCCCTTACGTTAGATACTAAATTAGTAGAATGTGGTTTTGCTTTTAATCAAAGATTTAGAGATTTTTTTATTGAGCAAACTGGAGTTAATAATTTTAAATTTAATGTTGATATGGCAGCAACTGTTAAAAAAGTAAAACTAGATAATGATGATACATTTACTTTAGGAGATATACTAGATATTTATTATGGTAAAAAGGAATATGCGAAATATGATAATTCATCATATTAGTGGAATAAGTTTTTAAAAGATTTTTGTACTGATGAAAAAAACGGATGTTTTTAATAACAAATTAAAAGATACCTCAAAGTTATGGAGTATAGCTTGCGATTCGATGGTGATAAAGTTTACAGCAGACAGTTATTAGATGAAAACTGGGATATATTTAATAAATATTTTAATTGTTAAAAACCTTTGCGCTTTTTCCAAATGATTTTGGTAGATTATTAATAGACTTGATTTTATAATTATTAGTGAAAGGAGCAAAATATGAATATTGGAGAAAAAATTTTTAAATTAAGAAAAGAATTAAAACTTTCACAAGAACAAGTAGCAGAAAAGGTAGGGGTTACAAGACAGACAATTTCAAACTGGGAGCTTAATGAAACTGTGCCAGATACTAATCAGCTTATTGCTTTGTCTAAAACTTTAAATATTAGTATTGATGAATTAGTTAATAACGATATAAATAATATTATGGTTAAAAAGGTTAGTAATACAGAAAGATTAGCCGGAATGGTTATTAAAATACTTAAAGTAATTGGAACTTTGATAATTATGTATGGAGTGTTTATATTGTTTATGGGATTAGTAATTATAATATATGCAGCATGCAAATAATAAAAGGACAAATAAAATTTGTTCTTTTTTGTAGTTTAAATACTTGTCTTAGAGTTTGCTTTGAATGTTAAAATTATAATAAAAGGAGATGGGATTTATGGTTAAAAGAATTATAGCTTTAGTGATGATAATTATTTTAATTGGTACAATAATTTATTTTTTTGGAACTGGCAAGCAAGATAAGTCTCAAGTGTCAAACATTGATGAAAAAAAGATAAGTAGGGAAAATTTTAATATAGAAATCAAAATAAATGGTAGAAATTTTGTGGTTGATTTGGAAGATAATGAAACGGCTTGGTCTTTTTTTAATATTTTACCGATAACGATAAAAATGAAGGAACTCAATTCTAACGAAAAGTATTATGATTTGCCAAATAAACTTCCGACATCAGAAGAACACTATTCTAATATAGAGGTAGGTGATTTAATGTTATATGGAGATAAGACAATAGTTTTGTTTTATGAAAACTTTAATACTTCTTACAATTACACGAGGATAGGGAAAGTTCAAAACATAAAGGAATTTAAAGAATATTTAGGTAAAGGTGATATTAAAGTTACTTTTCAAAAAAATAATTAAAAATGCTTGACTTGGAGTTAACTTCAAGGTATATGATAATAATGGAGGTATACAAATGAGAATTAAAGAAGTAGCAAAAATGTTTGGGATGACTGAGGATACGCTTAGATATTATGAAAAATCTGGACTAATTGGACCTATTAAGAAAATGCCGAACGGAATGCGTGATTATACTGAAGATGATTTAGCGAGAATTGAATTTGTTAAATGTATGCGTGGGGCGACTTTACCGATTGAGGTTTTAAGAAAGTATATGGAACTTTATGATCAAGGTGATTCAACTTTTGATAAGCGAAAAGAGCTTTTGATTAAGCAGCGAGATATATTGAAAGATAAGATTACAGATATGAATAAGGCTTATGAAAAATTAAACATGAAAATAGAAATGTATAATAATAAGAGCTTGGAAACAAAATTAGTGAAAAAGGATTGAAAAGGGGTAATTATGAACGAAGGAATTGAAATCTTTCCAAGAGGAGATAAAAATCCTTTTGGTCAATATTTTAGTGGTCAAAGTTATTTAAGTATGCTTTCAACAGAAGGAGTAGTTATTGGAAATGTAACTTTTGAACCAGGTTGTATTAATAATTGGCATATTCATCATGCAAATAAAGGTGGCGGACAGATTTTATTAGTAACATCTGGCCGTGGTTATTATCAAGAATGGGGAAAAGAGCCAATTGAATTACATTCTGGCGATGTAGTAAAATTCCAGCTAATGTCAAGCATTGGCACGGCGCTGCTAAGGATAATGTGTTTGTTCATTTTGCGATTGAGGTTCCGGGTGAAGAAGCAACTAATGAATGGTGTGAACCAGTTAGTAATGATGATTACTGTAATCTTAAATAGGAGGCGTTATGAAAACATTAATAGTTTATTTTTCGTATAGTGGTAATACGAGAATAATTAGTAATTATATAAATAGTAAAATTAATTCTGATATGTTAGAGTTAGAAACGTTGGTTAAATATTCTGACGATTATAGTCAAGTTACTTATCAAGGAAAAGATGAAGTTGAGCAGGAATTTAAACCAAGGTTAAAGGTAAACGATTTAAATTTACAAGATTATGATATTATTTTATTAGGTAGTCCAATTTGGTGGTATACAATTGCACCAGCGGTTAGAACGTTTTTATCAGAAAATGATTTATCTGGAAAGAAATTATTTCCTTTTATAACTAATGGTGGATATGGGCTTGGTCATAGTTTAGAAGATATTAAAACTTTATGTACTTGCGAAGTTGGTAAAGTATTGGAAATCCCATTTGAGGGTAACTATCAAATAAAAGATAATATTGAAATAGATGGTTGGTTAAAAGAAATAGAGGAGATGAAATAATGGAAAAGGAAAAAGTTTATTTTACAAAAGAAATTACACCAGAGAAAGTAGTAGAAGTTTATGAAGCATTAAACAAAGAATTAGAAGGAAAAGTTGCTGTTAAGGTGCATTCAGGTGAGGCTGGGAATCAAAATTATTTACACCCAGAATTTATGCGTCCAATGATTGAACATGTTAATGGTACTGTTGTGGAGTGTAATACCGCTTATGATGGGGCACGTAATACGACAGAAAAACATAAAAAATTGATTGAAGATCATGGCTGGACAAAATACTTTAATGTTGATTTAATGGATGCCGAAGGTGACGACTTGGTTCTTGATATTCCAGAAGGAAAAATTATAAATAGAAATTATGTTGGTAAAAACTTGGCTAATTATGATTCTATGTTAGTGTTGTCACATTTTAAGGGGCATCCAATGGGTGGCTATGGTGGAGCTTTAAAACAACTTTCAATAGGGGTTGCATCAAGTCATGGAAAAAGCTATATTCATTGTATTGGTAATGAAAATGGGACTTTTGAAGAGATGTTTCAAGTCGATCAAACGAAATTTTTAGAGGCTATGGCTGAAGCAGCTTCTTCGGTAGTTAAATATTTTAAGGGGAATGCGGTTTATATTAATGTAATGTGCAATATGTCAGTAGATTGTGATTGCTGTGCTGTTGCTGAAGATCCTTGTATGAAGGATATTGGTATTTTGGCTTCACTTGATCCTGTGGCTTTAGACGAGGCTTGTTTAGATTTAGTTTATAATTCTAATGATCCAGGCCGCGATCATTTAGTTGAAAGAATTGAAACAAGAAATGGAAGACATACCGTTGATTATGCCGCTGAGATTGGTGTAGGAACAAAGGCGTATGAGATAATAAATATTGATTAAGGGTATATTATATATACCTTTTTTTCTGATTATGGTATAATTAATCTAGGAGGATAAGTATGGTTTATTTATGTAATGTTAAGTCTCCAGTTGGTGATATTATGTTAGCAAGTGATGGCGATAATTTGACAGGTCTTTGGCTTGAAGGTCAAAAGTATTATGCTAGAACAATAAAAGGCGAAACCAATTTTAAAGATTTACCTATTTTTGACCAAACAAAAAAATGGTTGGCTGATTATTTTAAAGGAAACATTCCTAAAACAAAACTTTCTTTAAATCCATGCGGAAGCGAATTTCAGAAAAGAGTTTGGGATATACTTGAACAAATACCGTATGGGAAAACTATTACTTATGGTAATATTGCCAAGAAAATAGAAAAAGAAACAGGACGAAATGCTTCTGCTCAAGCAGTGGGTGGAGCGGTAGGTCATAATCCTATTTCTATAATTATTCCATGTCACCGAGTGGTTGGGGCAGGTGGAAGTTTAACTGGATATGCTGGCGGAATTGATAAAAAGATAAAACTTTTAGAGCTTGAAGGTGTAGATATGAAAAATTTATATGTACCTTCTAAGGGAACTGCTCTTTAAAAATACTTATTAAAATTAAAAAATGCTAATAAATAAAGATTATCAGCATTTTTTGTTTAAAATGACCGAAAATTGTTGTCATGATTTTTTGAATATGTTATAATGTACTTTAGAATAGGAGGGCTGAATATGAATGAAAAAATTAAAGTTATTAATGAAAATGGGGAAGAAATAGAAGCAGAAGTATTACTATATTTTAATTTAGATAGTACAGGAAACGATTATATTTTATATACTTTTGGAGAAAAAGATGACCAAAAGATGGAAACTATTCACGCATCAATTTTGAATAAAACTGAAGGTGGTTATAAGCTAGAAACTATGCCTGATGGAGATTGGGAGGCAGTAAAAGAAATAATGCGTGAAATTATAAGGAATGAAGAGGAATAAAAATGGAAATAAAAGCAATACCATATGGGGGTAGTAAAGCTGTTAAAATTACGGAAGTTATGCGCCGTGATTTGAATTCTTATAACCAAAGAAAACAGGAAGTGGCTAGTTTTGAAGAAGAAATTGCCAAATTAGAGCAATCACTTAATGAAAAGAAAGCTACGGTTGATGAATTAAATATTCAAGCTAGTAGTGAGGATAAGAAAGAAGCTAAAGATGCTGCTAAAAAAATAAAAGCAGAAGAAAAAGAAATAAATAAAATTGATGATAATATTAAACGTATACAAGATAAAATGAAAAAATTAACTGATAAACAAAATAAGGTACAGTTAGTTGGAGTAGTTTTAAATTCTTTCCCTAAAATAGAAGATATAAATTTAGAAAGCAAAGAAATACCAGTGAGGGAAGAGGTTTCTGAAGTTGCTCCAGAGGTGCAAACACCGGAAGAAGTAACCACATCGGAAATTGACATGCCGGTAGAAAATGAAATAAATACTGAGATGCCTTCTATAGAAGAAGCGGTTCCAGTTGGTGAAACAACTGAAGAATCAGCAACTTCTTTAGAAAATGATGAACAATCAGGTTTTGCATCTGAGTTAGATGATGATTTTGCATCTGAATTAGACGATGACTTTGAAATCGATGAATCAACAGATAATAATGAAGAAACTAGTGAAAAAGAGACTATTGAGCCTACACAAATTACGCCAGATTATAGTGGTTTAGACGACGAAGCTGATGATAATTCTGATAATCCATTAGGTATTACGGAAGACGAAGCTAACCAGATTTGGGAAGGTCTTCAAAATGTAGAACTTTATAATAAAGAGATCCCAACTACTTATGATGAGCCTCAAAATTATGAACTAATTACAGAGCCTTCAGCTGAAACTACGGTGGTAGAGGAAACAAAGATTCCAGAGGAAGTTGCACCTATAATCCCAGAAAAAACTGAGGAAGAAGTTAAGGAAGAGGTACGTAATGATATTGAACAAAGTATTCCAATTGTTGAAGTTCAAACACCAGTAAACACTGAAAATGTTATGAACCAAGTTTATAATGAAGTAGGGGTAGAACCTGAGGAAGAACCAAAGGAAAGGGACTTAAAGAATTTAACATTATTTAAGGATTATGCCGATTATGTATTTACGTTTGGCCAAAAACATTATGAAAAGGATGCCTTAACACCTTCAGAAATTGAAGCTTTAGATAATGTTAAAGATTTCTTATCAGAAAAGAGTTTCGAAAATAAGAGAACTACACAATATAAAAAGATTGATGATGAGAATAAAAAGTTAAAGAAGAAAGTTGTAACACTTGGTAAAGAGTTTACAAAGAATGTTGATAGTATCTCAGCTGAATATTCAGCGGCAGTAGAAGAGTTAACAGAAATGGCTGAAGCGGCTAAAGAACAAGCCGAAGCTGATAGAGTTGAAAAAATTCAAACTCAAAAATTAAATGATTCTTTAACTGATACAATTAAAGAACAATCACAAACTATTGAAGATTTGACTAATCAAAATACTGATTTACAAAGTACAATTGAAAGTCAAAATTCACAAATTGCTGATCTTGAAAAACAAAATGAAGAACAAGCAGCAAGAATTAGAGATTTTGAAGAAAAACTTAATACTGTATTTGGAATTGTTAAAGAAGTTAGTAATTAATTTTAGAACAAGTTATATACTTGTTCTAAAAGAGTGTAAAAAACTTTGTGTAAAGATACCAATCCATGGTAATAAGATTTTTTAGAGATTGAAGAACTCAGTCTCTTTTTTTATAATTAAATATTATCATAATTAAATAAATTTTCAAATATCAAATTAAACGATCTGAATATAAAATATTTAATTCATTATAAATCATATCCCAGTTAGGGAGCCTGTAAAGATTATAAAAAATTTACTGCCAACTTAAAACTAATTTATGGAGCTTCTAATTTAAAAACAGCTCAAAATGATTTGAAAAATTTAAAACCACATGGTCAAAATATTCTGGAGCTGTTGCTGTATGGACTAGAAACTTTAACCACGTTGAACAACTTTTTGATTATTCTAGTACCATAAGGCGAGTTATGTATACAACTAATGTTATTGAATCCATTAATTCTTCATTTAGAAAAGTCACAAAAAAAGCGCTTTTCCTAATGAAAACGCACTATTCAAATTATTATATTTACGGATAACTGAGCTTTATAAAAAATGGGATAATTCTACTATCTATCATTGGGCTATGGTTAGAAATGAACTAGATGCCCATCACAAGTTTCAAGACAGATTTCGTAAATATGTTTCAAGACAGATTTCGTAAATATTGTAATTAAGTTCTTTGATAATTTTATTTATGATATATTAATTACTTACACACTTTTCTTGACACACCCTAGTTTTCTTACTAGATGATTCTTTGGTACCAATTCCTCTAGGGTACTTAATATAATACAATCATTTTTTCTTCTTTGTTTGGTCATTGCTATACTTTATCACTACGGTTTTCAACATCTTTATTTTACCATTTTTACACTAAAAAAGCGAGTTATGACAATTAATTTGTTGAGAATCGATTATTACTCGTTCTTTCATTATACTACTTTCTTCTAATAAACACCATTGTTATTTGTCAACAGTCTGATATAAATTATTGTTTTTTATATTTTATTTTATTGTTATAATTAACTCTTTTAATATTATACAAAAGTATATGTTTTGTTATTTGATTTATTTTTAAATATAATTTTAAATCCATAAGCCTTAGTAATGTGATTTGCAGTTATTAATGTAATTGTTCTTGAATTGTTTTTATAATTGGCAATAGTAGGAGAAGCTATATTTGTTTTTTTGAAGATCTAATTGTTTTAGTTTTTTTATTTTCATAAATTTTAGTATTTTACTTATTATTCGTCATTAATTAGTTATTTATATTTTGTTAGATGAATAAATTTTTGTTTAAAATATAAAGTTATATGGTGTAATTTATATAGTATATGTTTATAAAGGTATTGGTGCTATAATGGAGATGAAACATATAGATGGTTATGGTAAAAGATATTCATATAATGGTTTATTGTATTTTAGTATCGAGCGATTAGCTGTTTTATTTAAAGCTATTTTATTAGAAAAGAAAATGAAAAAATCATAAAATACAAGAAAAATATTATAAGTATATGTTATATTTATAAGAAATATAAATAAGCTTAAAGAAAAATTATTTATTTAATAAGGAATGATTATAGATGACATAATGGCTATAACCTCGAACGCTTTTATATGATAGCGAAAAATTCTCATTTTGGTTGAATTTTATTCTTAAAATAAGTTGTGGTTTTTTATAATTTGATATTTTATAATTAAACTGTGAAAGGAGCGATATGTATGAAATTACATATAAATGATAAAATAAAAGATTTAAGAAAGGGTAACAAATGGACACAAGAAGAGTTAGCAGAAAGGTTAAATGTTTCACCGCAAGCAGTTAGTAGGTGGGAAACAAACGCAACATTTCCAGATATTGAACTGTTACCTGATATTGCAAGTATTTTTGAAGTTAGTGTTGATGAATTATTAGGTGTTAATGATCTATTAAATAGTGACAGAATAAAAAAATTGATAAATGAGGCAAATTCTTATTATGATACTAATGAAGTTGATAAAGTTGTAAGTTATTTAGAACAGGCTAAAAAGGAATACTCTACTAATGTTAATATAACATTGAATTTAATTTATGCTTTAAGTGCTTTATGTAGTGAAGATAGAACTGAAATATGTGAAAGAATAATGAAATTAGGGACTAAAATTATTGATAAATTAGTCGACATTAATGAAAAATGCAGGTTATATCAAATAATGGCATATACATGTGTTGAACTTGGTAAGTTAGAACAAGCTAAGATATATGCAAATAAATTACCTGATATGGAATATACATCAAACGTGGTGTTACCTTCTATATTAGTAGGTGAGGATAAAGTAAAATTTATTCAAGAAAATATTAAAAATTTAGTATGTACTTTAAATATGCAAATAAGTTATTTGGTTAATGTTGCAGGTTATACTGATAAAGAAAAAATAACAATATTAAAAAAATTAGATGCTTTAATAGAATTAATGTATGAAAAAGATGATTATATATATACTAATTGGTTGCTTTGTGGTAATAATATGAATATTGCTGATATTTATGCAAAATTAAAAGATGAAAAAAATTTATGTTTGCATTTATCAAAAGCAATAAATTATAGTAAGATAAGTAATAAAAAAGAGTCAAATTCATTATTAAATAATGTTCTTGAATATGATGTAGAAAAAATTTTGGGAAAGACATTTGAACAAAATGAAACTAATATGATTTTAAGTAGAATTGAAGATGAAAGTTATGATTTTGTAAAAAATACAAAAAACTTTAAAGAAATAATTAATAGTTTAAATAAGAATAGAGGTGATAATTAATATGGAAATTAAAAGATTATGAAGATTATATAAAAAGATTAACAAAAGAGGAATTAAAGATGGGTTGGAGAAAGCATTTTTACCAGAAAGTCTTAAAAATAATACCGCAGAGTTTTATTTAATTGATAATGGAGAATTTTGGTTTTATAAAAAAGAGAATAATGGAGTTGAATTAGTTGTACGGGGAAAAGAAGAAGATACTATATTTGGTAGTCCAACTATTATGGAGAAAATATTTGAATTTTTAAAAAACCAAGGTTATACAAAAATTGTAATGAGTATACTAAAGGGTAAGTTTTCTGAAAGACATTCATTAATGTTAAAATATGGATTTATTGAAAAAGAAAGTGTTGATTTGGAAGGCAGTGTTATAGCTTATTATGAAAAAACTTATAATTAAAATTTAAGAGGGTGGGGTAAGTTTTAATGAATATTAAAATACAAAGAGAAAGAACGTTAGAAGAAATACACCAAGAAAAACAAGAATTGAATAATATGAAAGAGGCTTTATTACTTATAAAGTTTTGGACAGTCCCTGATGTTGAATATATAAAATATCAAAATAGAAAAGGGAAAGTTAAAGTTTTAACTCGTTATCCAAAACCAAGGCATTAAGCCAAATCCAAAAGATTTAGTTTTAGACCGTTGACAAAATTATTTTGTCAACAGTTTGAGAACAAGTTATATACTTGTTCTTTTTTATGAACCATGTCGTTTTTTGTTGTTTTTTGTTATGCTCTATAGTATAATATAAACAGGAGGGATATAATGGAGCAATGGTATGTATGGCTTGCTGTTATCATAATTTTAGCTTTTTTGGAAGCAACAACAATCAACTTAACAACCATTTGGTTTGTAGCTAGTGGTTTAGTTGCTTTAGCGATTTCATTCTTTACAGATAACTATATTATCCAATTTGGAGTTTTCGTTATTTTAGGTATTATTTTATTAGTAACAACTAAACCAATTTTAGAGAAAACTTTAAAAGCCAAAAAGGAAGCAACGAATGTTGAAAGAGTTATCGGAATGGAAGGCGTAGTTACTGAAAAGATAACTAAAAATCAAAACGGTGAAGTAAAAGTTGACGGGAAACGTTGGACTGCTTATGCTGATAAGGCAATAAAAGAGGGCAGCGTTGTCAAGATTTTAGAGATAAATGGGGTTAAACTAAAAGTTGAACAGTTAGAGGGGGAATAAAAATGAGTGTTTTTTTAGTAATTTTAGTTTTAGTAATAGTAATTATTATACCAAATGTAAAGGTAGTACCACAATCAAAATGTTATATTATTGAAAGACTTGGATCATATTATACAACTTGGAGTAATGGTTTGCATTTTAAGATACCATTCGTTGATAGAGTATCAGCAGTAGTAAGTTTAAAGGAAATTGTTAAAGACTTTCCACCACAACCAGTTATTACCAAAGATAACGTTACTATGCAAATTGATACAGTAGTTTATTTTCAAATTACTGATCCAAAATTATATACTTATGGAGTTGAAAATCCAATCAATGCAATTGAAAATTTAACAGCAACTACACTTCGTAATATTATTGGCGAATTAGAATTAGACCAAACATTAACTTCAAGGGATGTAATTAATTCTAAAATGCGTGCTATTTTAGATGAAGCTACTGATCCTTGGGGTATTAAAGTAAATCGTGTAGAAGTCAAAAATATTTTGCCACCACGTGATATTCAGGATGCAATGGAAAAGCAAATGCGTGCTGAGCGTGAACGTCGTGAGGCAATTTTAAGAGCTGAAGGCGAGAAAAAATCTAGCATTTTAATTGCTGAAGGTGAAAAACAAAGTGCAATTTTAAGAGCTGAGGCTGATAGGGAATCACAAATTAGAATTGCTGAAGGTGAAGCTGAAGCAATATTAAAAATTAATCAAGCGGAAGCTGAAAGTATTAGAATGATTAAAGAAGCAAAAGCTGACCAAACTGTTCTTACTTTAAGAAGTTTTGAAGCTTTAGCTAAAGTTGCTAACGGTAATGCAACTAAAATTATTGTGCCATCAGAATTACAAAATATGGCAACGCTTGGAACTACATTGAGTGAAATGTTCAAAGATAAAAAATAAGACTAGAAAGATAGTCTTTTTTCTTTACGATTGTTGACATAAAGCGTAAAAAAGCTGTATAATGTAAATAAGAAATAGATACTTGGAAAATGGGTGATCAGGGTGGCAGAAGAAAACATAAAGAAACCAAAGTTCAGTGAAATTAAAGATTGGCTGCAAGAACATTTAGATGAGCCAAATCATTTAATACTTAAAAATGACAAGTTAAGTAGAATTGTCACTGTTAATTCTCTTTCTGGAGGAAGGGAATATATAATTCCTGTAAAGCCGTTAAAGCCTAGTGTTGATGCTTCAAAGGAAGAAATTTTAGAATTTAAAAAGTCACTTATGGGATTTAGAGAAGCCTGGGTTGACGTTTATTTAGGGTGTTTAGATTATTTAAAACAGAATGTGGCTTTATTGTTTGAAACTGGTAAAATTGAACATTCTGAAGATGGTAATACAGTTGTAATTGAAGATAGAGAATTTAAGTTTACTGACGAGATGGACAGTGTAGCTTATATTAATATGTTAGAAGAGGTATCAAAGGCATATGATAAAAAAATAGAAGACGAACGTCAGCGAAAGGCGGATAATCTTTCAAAAATTGCTGTTCATAAAATTACAGTACCACTTGACCCGGTTGCTAGCACTTTAGGAAAAACAAATGCAGAGATGGTAATATCTGGTGGCGTAACAGAGCTTACTAGTTTACCAGAAGGGATTTATCCTATCATCGGCGAGCAGCTTTCTTTGAGCAATGAGCCACAATTTACGCAGGTTGATTATGAAAATTATGCTGCTAATAAAAATGCAAATATAGAAGTGCCTGTTTATGAAAAACCAAAATCGGAAATGGAAGTAATTATTCCAACTCCAGACGAAGATGTTTCTAAAGCAGTAAAGACAGAAATGGCACCGAAAAAAAAGAGAAAAGCTAAAATTGTCGATTTAGAAAAACTTAGAAATTTACAATCTACTAAAGCGGTGTATGCTAAATTGACTGATGATGATCGTTTATCAAAGTCAGACTGTGATGCACTGCGTGATAAGGAAATTATTTTTGTTCCAGGAACAGCATCAAATAAAGGTGAACCAATTTTTATCGATAATATGGATTTTCTTCAGGATGTTATTCCAAATGTCCCAAGAGCGGCTTTTATAAGTGGTAAAGCGGTTTCAATGGAAAAAGTTCCAAAAGAAGCGTTAAAAATAATTAAGCTATGTAGTGAGGATGTTAATTCAGGGATTATTTGTTATGAGGTTAATAATGATGCGTTAAGAGGCTTAATTGATGATAAAGAAAATTTCTTATCAGCAATGATAGCAGTTGAACAAATGAATGAAGTTTTGGCCAACGAAGGATATAGACCAATGGTTTGTATGGACTTAGATGTAAGAAGTACTTATGATCAAGTAAACGCTGAATTAAGACCAGGGTATGAAGAGCAATATCCTATTTTGACACGTATATCTTCTAGACAGTTAGATGAAGTTGATGATAATATGAATTTGATTGTTATGGATCCGGGATATGAAAATGACCAAGTTATTGTCGATGGCAATACACAAGAATATATAGATCAAGCAATTAGAAATATAAAACATGTTAAAATGTCAAGTCAGCAAGCTGCTTGATATTTTTTTTGATTTTATTAAGTAACTAGCGTATAATTAATATAGCGAGGCGAAAGAATGCTAAAATTAACAAAAATTAAAAAGAGTTATGTAACAGGTAATTTTACGCAACATGCTTTGAAAGGCATAAGCTTAGAATTTAGAGACAATGAATTTGTTGCTATATTAGGTCCTTCAGGTAGTGGTAAAACTACTTTATTAAATATTGTTGGAGGATTGGATAATTACGATAGCGGTGATTTAATTATCAATGGAAAGTCAACTAAACATTTTAAAGCGTCTGAATGGGATGCTTATCGTAATAATTCAGTTGGTTTTATTTTTCAAAGTTATAATTTAATTCCTCATATTTCTATTTTAGAAAATGTGGAAATGGGAATGACTTTAAGTGGAGTATCTACTAAAGCTCGTAAAGAAAAAGCTTTGGAGTTATTAAAAAAAGTGAGCCTTGAAGAACATTATCATAAAAAACCAAGTCAATTATCAGGTGGGCAAATGCAAAGGGTGGCAATTGCTCGTGCTTTAGCAAATGATCCAGATATTATTTTGGCTGATGAGCCTACTGGAGCTTTGGATACAAAGACTAGTAAGCAAATCATGAATTTAATTAAAGATATTGCTAAAGAAAAATTGGTTATCATGGTTACGCATAATCCAGAATTAGCTAATGAATATGCTAGTAGGGTAGTTGAGATGCGTGATGGTGAGGTTACTAGTGATAGTAATCCATTAACAGAAGCTGAAAAAGAAGAAGATAATTTTTTGTTAAATAAAACTTCAATGGGATTTTTAACAGCCTTGAAGCTATCTTTTAATAATATTAAAACTAAAAAAGGAAGAACAGCTTTAACAGCTTTTGCGTCTAGTATTGGTATTATAGGTATTGCTCTTATTTTATCACTGTCAAATGGATTTAAGATTGAAGTAGATAATTTTGAACAAAATTCATTGGCACAGTCACCGATTATGATTACAAGTCAATCGATGAAAATGGATGAAGAGACAATGAAAAAAGTTCAAGGTGGTAGCGATCTTAAAAAGTATCCTACCGAAAAAACAGTATTTGCTCAAGATGATATGATGGATACAGTTTTACATAATAATAAAATAACGCAGGATTATGTTGATTATATTGGAAAACTGGATAAGGAAAAAATATCTGGTTATACTTATGAAAAAGGAACTAATTTAAATGTAGTTTGTAAAAACGCCGATGGCACTTATTCTAAAGTAGAAATGCCAAGTGGTGGTGAGAGTATGCAATTATGGACTTTATTGCCTAGTAATCCTAATAAAGATGAAGATGGGGTTATTGAAAAGAACTATGATGTTTTAGCTGGTGAGCTTGATGAAACAACACCTGGGCTTATTTTACAAGTTAATAGTAAGAATCAAGTTTCAGCCTCAGTTCTTAAACAATTAGGATTTGATGGTAAAGAAAAAGTAAGTTTTTCAGATATCATGGAAAAAGAACTTAAAGTAATTGTTAATGATGACTATTACCAAAAAATTGGCGGGAACTTTATACCAAACCAAGATTTAGGAAAAATGTATAATAGTTCTGAGAGTATTACAGTTAAGGTTCAAGCGATTATCCGTGGTAAAGATGGTAAGGAAATGGTTACTAATGGTAGTGGCTTAGGATATACTAATGCTTTAATTGATATTATCATTGATAAGAATAAAAATTCAGAGATTGTTAAAGCTCAGGAAAAAGCGGATTATAATATTTTAACACATCAAGAATTTGATAATAAAGAGGGAAGTACCAATACTAAAGAAATTATGATGGGCTATTTAGGGGCTGAGGCCTTACCAGTGGCTATTTACATTTATCCAAAAGACTTTGATACTAAAGATTATATTACTAATTATTTGGATGATTATAATAAGAATAAGTCTGAATCGGATATAGTTCAATATACAGATACAGCTAAGATGATCTCTTCTTTAACAGGGAACATTATGGATGCAATTACTGTGGTATTGGTGGCATTTTCATCGATTTCATTAGTTGTATCATCAATTATGATTGGAATTATTACCTATATTTCAGTATTAGAGAGAACTAAAGAGATTGGAATTTTACGAGCGCTTGGAGCTCGTAAGAAAGATATCAAACGAGTATTTAATGCAGAGACATTTATCATTGGTATTTTTTCAGGATTGCTTGGAATTGGCATAGCTTATTTATTAACGGTTCCGACTAATATAATTATTGAAAATCTTTCAGGATTAGCTAATGTCGCAAAGCTAAATCCAATTCATGCAATAGTATTAATTATTATTAGTATGGTATTAACGGTTATTGGTGGGGCAATCCCGGCAAACATGGCTTCGAAAAAGGATCCAGTAGAAGCATTAAGAACTGAATAAGTTGACAAAATTTTAAAAGGCGCTATAATAGATGGCGTCTTTTTGAAAGGGGAATTTAAAAATATGCAGTTAAAAGATTCACCAATTCAAATACTTGAAAAAGCAGGATTTAGATAAGCTTTATGATTTTGTATTGGCAAAACCTTTATTTGACGATTTTAATGAATAGTGTTGTCAATGCCGAGAAGCGGCTAAAACATATGCTGGAATATTAAAGTTAACTAGTGTGTTAGGGTTAGAAGATTACGACA
The DNA here is from genome assembly GCA_959020415.1 of uncultured bacterium. GTDB lineage: Bacteria > Bacillota_I > Bacilli_A > RF39 > UBA660 > Coprosoma. The sequence goes on from CAUERX010000003.1 coordinate 57,205, forward strand.
ATTCTCGAAAAGTTGAATATGGTGTGGCCTGGCTACAATACGTTCTTATTTCAAAGATAGAGAAATAGATAAAATGAAAGAGGTACTTTTTGTATTTTACCATACAAAGGCAATTCTTTGGTTTTAATGTAGAATCCTTTAACTAATTGTGATTTAATTAGGGCTGATTTTAGTTGCCGTAAAATGATAACCGTTGTTTTGAGTTTAAGTTCAGAAGTGATAAGAAAAGAAAATTATTATATGTGAGTGATCTTGCTAAAAAACAATTCGGACGTAAAAATGGAAATGGTTACTTTTTATGATCAGTATATGGCTTATGTAACGCATACCAAATTTTTAAAACCGAATGGTTTTAGATAAAAGACAGAAATTGTCTTTTTTTAAACATAATATTGGTTATAAATTCCATATTAATAGAAGGTGATACTATGAAGGAAATATATTTAGCTGGCGGTTGTTTTTGGGCAGTACAGAAGTATTTTGATTTGATTTTTGGCGTTCTTGAAACAGAAGTAGGGTATGTTAATGGCAGAAGTGCGCGAACTAATTATTTTAGAATTCCCAAAACGGGTCATGCTGAAGCAGTTCATATTATTTATAATCCTAAAGTATTATCTTTAGAAAAATTACTTAATTATTATTATGAAGTTATTGATCCAACTAGTTTGAATAAGCAAGGTAATGATGCTGGAAAGCAGTATAGAACTGGAATATATTACACAGATAAAAGTGATGTTCCTTTAATAATCAAATCTTTAGAGGAACTTCAAAAAAAATATACTAAAAAAATAGTTGTTGAAGTTGAACAATTAAAAAACTTTGTTAAGGCTGAAGGGTATCATCAAGATTTTCTAAAAAACAATCCTTTTGGTTATTGCCATATTTCAAATGAGAAATTTGAGGAAGTTAAAACAAAACAATTTGATGATATGACTTACCGAGTTACAAAATTCAAAGAAACAGAACCGGCTTTTGACAATGAATATGTCGACAATTTTGAAGCGGGTATATATGTTGATAAAGAAACTAATAAACCTTTGTTTTCTTCAAAAGATAAGTATGACGCTAGATGCGGGTGGCCAACTTTTTATAAATCTTCTTTTGAAGATGAAATTGAAAAGCATATTGATTTAAGAAATTTAATGATTAGAATGGAAGTTATGTCTAAAACTGGTAAAAATCATTTAGGACATCTTTTCTATGATGGCCCAGTAAATTATGGTGGTAAAAGGTTTTGTATAAATAGTGCGGCTTTAAGATTTATTCCGAAAGATAAAATGATTGAAGAGGGATTTGAAGACTACTTGAAATATGTTGATTAAAAGGTGAATAATAAATTTATTTATCTTTTTTTATATTTTATGGTTGACAAAAGTCTTTGTTATTAATATAATGTTAATAACAAGTGAAAAAACTTGATTGCATAGATAGTTAATAATGCTAGGGTGTAATCACTGATATTTTTTTGAAAAGTGTTATTAACAAAATATTAATAAGAAAAGAGGAGAGAAAATGGGAAAATTAAAAGAGATAGAAGATTTACTATTAGTTGTAGATATGGTTAATGGTTTTGTAAAAGAAGGAGCTTTAGCTGATCCATATATTAAAAGGCTTATTCCCTTACAACAAAAACTTTTAGAATATTATTATGGAAACGAAAATAAAGAAATTGCTTTTGTAAAAGATGCACATCATAAAGGGTCAAGAGAATTCACTGATTTCCCGGAACACTGCATTTTAGGAACTGCCGAAGCTGAACTAGTGAAGGAGTTAAGAGGATATGAAGGTAATGCTTTTATTTATCCGAAAAATTCAACTACTGTGATGTTGGCCGATGGATTTATGTCTGATCTTGAAGCCATGAAAAACTTAAGACGAGTAGTGATTACAGGGTGCTGTACAGATATTTGTATTATGAATGCAGCAATGCCATTAGTAAATTATTTTAATGAATATGATTTTGATTCTGAAGTTTATGTTCCAAGGGAACTATCTGAAACTTATGAAATTCCAGGAGTTCATGAACGCGAACAATACAATAATATGGCATTTTTCCTAATGAGCCAAGCGGGGGTTAAGATAGAAATGCCTAATGATTTACAAAAGGTTTTAAAATGATCTTAAATTTATATTTTGTGTTATTAACATTTTGATAGAAAGAAGATGGTGAAATGGAAAATAAAACTTTAGCAACAGATTTTTATGAATTAACAATGGCTCAAGTATATCAGGATCAAGGCGAGCAAGATCAAATTGTTTATTTTGATGCCTTCTTTAGAAAAACTCCTTTTAATGGCGGCTATGCAGTTATGGGAGGTTCTGATGAAATTATTGATTATATTAAAAACTTAAAATTTACTGATAAAGATATCGAATACTTAAGATTAACAGGACAATTTAATGATAATTTACTCAACACTTTAAAAGATTTTAAATTTACAGGGGATTTATATATGGTTCCTGATGGAACACCAGTTTTTCCTTCAGAACCTGTTATGACAGTTAGGACAAATATGGTAGAAGCTAGTATTTTAGAAACAGCACTTTTATCGTATTTAAATGCTGGAATTATATTTACAACCGCAGCTAAAAGAATTACAGAAGCGGCATCAGGGAAACCGGTGATGGAGTTTGGCTTGCGTAGATCACACGGAATAGAAGCGGGAATAATGGCTAGTAAATGTGCGATTATTGGGGGCTGCGCTGGAACATCTAATGTGCTTGCCGGTAAGAAATTTAATTTAAAATTAATGGGAACGATGGCGCACAGTTTAGTTATTAATGGGCATAATGAATATGATTCGTTTTTAAAATATGCTAAAACATATCCAGAAAATACCGTTTTATTAGTTGATAGCTACGATACTTTAAAAAGCGGAATCCCTAATGCGATTAAAGTAGCTCAAGATTATTTAATACCAAATGGTTATAGGTTATCAGGAATTAGAATAGATAGTGGAGATTTAGCTTACCTTACTAAAGAAAGCCGAAGATTACTTGATGAAGCAGGACTTACCGATACTAAAATTTGTGTTTCCAATGGGTTAGATGCGAAAACTATTGAAAGCTTATTAAATCAAGGGGCGCCTATTGATTCATTTGGTGTTGGTGAAAACATTTCATCGCCGAAGGTTATTGGTAGTTGTGTATATAAATTAGCAGCTAAAGATGAGTGCACTGCGATATCACCTAGAATTAAAATAAGTAATAGTAAAGCTAAAACGACAAATCCAGGTTATAAAAAAGTTTATCGTTTTTATGATAAAGAAAGTGGTTTTGCTTTAGGTGATGTAGTTACTTTGCACGATGAAAAGGTCCCTACAGATGGTTATACTTTAATTGATCCAAATAATAATTTAAATCGTCAAACACTTACGGATTACGATGTAAGAGAATTACAGGTTCCTGTTTTTATAAATGGCGAGTTGGTATATGAAAATAATTCAGTTATGGAGAGACAAGATTATTGTAGTAGACAGATGGAAACTCTATATCCAGAGGTTAAGCGTTTAGATAATCCACATGAATATTATGTAGATTTATCCGAAGATTTACTTTCGTTAAAAACAAATATGATTAATGAATCAAAAGAAAATGGTTTTCAATATAGTAAGTGTGTAAGCCATGAATAGAAAAAAATATAGAAAGAGGTGATAATATGGAATTTGATGCTCAAAAAGAAACTAATAATATTATAAATTTCATTAGAAAATATTACGAAGAAAATAATCTTGGTGGAGTAGTTATTGGGATTAGTGGTGGCAAGGATAGTGCAGTAGTATCGGCTTTATTTACAAAAGCGCTTGGCAAAGAAAATGTTATTGGTGTAACAATGCTGTGTCATTCAAAAGAAGATGATATGAGGGATGCTGAAGTAATTAGTGACTATTTCGGTTTTGAGCTTTACGAAGTTAATCTTACTAATACATTTGATGTTATGAAAAAAAGTCTAAATATTAATAGTTTTAATAGCGAGGAACTTTTGGATAGTGATATTAATTTAAAACCGCGTTTAAGAATGGCAACGCTTTATTATTTAGCAGCAGCTTTTAGTAAAAATAAAAAACAAACATATTTAGTAGCCGGAACAGGAAATGCTTGTGAAATATATGTTGGTTATTTTACTAAAGGTGGCGATGGGATGAGTGATATTAATGTTCTTGCTAATTACAAGGTTTCTGAAGTGATTAAAATAGGTGAGTATTTAAATGTGCCTAGAGAAATTTTATATAAAACACCAAGTGATGGGCTTAGCCAGCAAACAGATGAGGATAAATTGGGAGTTACATATAAAGATATTGAAATGGTTATGAATAAAGAAGATGTGCTACCAAACGTATATGAAATTATAAAAAAAATGAATAAAAGTAATAGTCATAAAAAAGGGATAGTTATTTATAGGAGATGATTTAAATGGAAATTGTTAAAACTCATACAGGAAAAATTTTTGTTGATAGTGAAAGAAAATTAGAATTTTTGACGGTTGGTGATTACGGAAAAGAAAATAATATTAAAGCGGATTTTTTAAATCTTTATAAAGAGATAAATGGTGTTGCTAATACTGAAGTTGATTTAACTAAAAAATGGGTGGCGACAATAAGTACACAAAAGGGTTGCCCAATGAATTGTTTATTTTGTGATTGCCCTAAATTTGGTTTTTATGGTAACGCTTCTTTAGAAGATTTAATTTATCAGATAGAGACGATTTTAAAAAGTGAAACTGTTAATAATACTGATAGATTTAATGTACATTTTGCTAGAATGGGTGAGCCGACATTTAATAATAATGTTTTAGATTTTACGAAAAATTATTTAAGGAAAATTGTTTCTGAACATATTGATGCGAAAACTATTCATCCGGTTATTTCAACGATGTTACCTAAAAATAATCCTTTTTTAGAAAAATTTATTTTAGAATGGTGCATTATTAAAAATGAAATATATAATGGAGAGGCCGGATTACAGTTTAGTATAAATTCTACTGATGATAAAGCGCGTGATTTGATGTTCGATAATAAAAGCTTGAGTTTACCAGAGATATCTAAACTAGCTAGGAAATTACCTAAACCGGTTGGCAGGAAGTATACTTTAAATTTTCCTGTCACTAAAGATACAATTATTGATGCTAAAAAATTGTCTAGTTTGTTTGATAAAAATTACTTTATTGTTAAGATTACGCCAATTCATGAAACTAAATCAGCAGTTGCTAATGGTTTTGATCCAACTACGACATATGATGATTATGACGTTTATCGAAAATTTGAAAAGCCACTTGTTGAAGCAGGCTTTGATGTAATTGTTTTTATTCCCAGCAAAGAAGAAGATAGTGATAGAATCACATGTGGCAATGCACTTATAAGTATGGTGTAACTAGAAGAAAATTGGAATTTATGGTGGAGCTTTTAATCCTCCACATGATGGCCATAAGCAAATTGTTTTAGATTTATTGGAATTTAATTATTTGGATAAAGTCGTATGTGTTCCAGTTGGTGATAGTTATTTTAAGCAGAATTTAGTTTCGTGTTATCACCGAATAAAAATGTTACAAATTGTGTTTAGGGATAATCAGGACGTGGTGATTAGTGACTACGAAAATAAACACAGGGTTGTTTATACATATCAGACTTTAGATTATTTTCATAAGTTATATCCTCGTGATGAAATTTATTTTATATGTGGTAGTGACAATATACGGGAGATAACAACATGGAAAAATTATGAATATATTTTAGGTAATTATAAAGTATTAACAATTTCTAGAAATGGTTATAGTTTAGAAACTAAAAATTCAGCGTCAATTATTGAAACAAGCGTTATGCCGAACGATATTTCGTCAACTGAAATTAGAAAAAATCTATCTAGTAAGGGTATCGATAGTGACGTTAGAAAATATATTTATGAAAACGGATTATATATTAGTAATTAATATATGGTGTTAAAATTTATTTACTTGAGTTATAATATAGATGGAGGAATAATAATGGAAGAAAAATTAAGAAAACTAATTCAAAAATTTACTTTGGAAAATAAAACTATTAGTACAATGGAATCATGTATTGGTGGCGGCCTAGTCAATGCTTTTACAAATATTGAAGGCGCTAGTGAAGTAATAAAGTTTAGTGCGGTTACTTATTCTAATGAATACAAAATTAAAATGGGCGTTTCTAAAGAAATAATTGATAAATATACAGTTTATAGTAAAGAGACAGCTGAAGCTATGGCTAAGACAATTGCTAAATTTACTAATAGTAATTATGGCATTGGGATAACTGGAAAGTTAAACAGGGTAGATCACTATAATTTAAATGGCAATGATAATGAAGTTTTTATTAGTATTTATAATAATGATAAAAATGTTTTTGATACTTTTAGTTTGATTGTTACAAAAGGCTCACGAAAGGATAATAAGGAAGATGTTATTGCCGAAATTTTAAGGCATTTGGCTAATTGCTAAAGATAGTTAAAATATGTTATAATCATTTTAGAAACAAGAGGCGATAAAATGTATAAATCAGAGGAAGAATTTTTAAAATCTTATAATCCAGATGATTATGATAGATTATCTTTAACAACGGATATTTTATTATTTAGTGTGTCATCAAAACCTGAAGAGAATTACCGAAAACTTAGTAAAAAATATTTTAGTATTTTGCTTGTTAAAAGGGAAACTTATCCTTATAAAGATAAATGGTGTTTACCGGGTGGATTTGTTTTGATTGACGAAGATTTAGAAGCTGCACCTAAACGTATTTTAGCAAAGGAAACAAATCTTCATAATATTTATATGGAACAATTATATACCTTTGGTGACGTTTATAGGGATCCTAGGATGAGAATTATATCGACAGCTTATATGGCTTTGGTTGATAAAAATCAATTAACAGAAACAATAACCCCAAATTCTTCATGGTTTGATGTAACAGTAATGGAGGATAACAATAGATTAGATATAATTTTAGATAATGATAATAATGTTCACATGCATATTAAATATGAAAGAGTTTTGGAGGATGCAACAACAGGAAGGTATAGTTTTAAGGTTATTCATAATGATGATTTAGCGTTTGATAATGCTTTAGTTATTTTAACAGGAATTGAGCGCCTAAAGAATAAAATTGAATATACTGATATTGTGTTTAATATGATGCCTAAATATTTTACCTTGGGAGAGTTGCAACAAGTTTATGAAGTTATTTTAGGTAAAAAACTTTTAGACCCGGCGTTTAGAAGAATTATTAGTAATAAGGTTATTAAAACTGATAAGGTTAAAAAAGGAGAAGGACATAGGCCATCAGCATTATTCATGTATAAGGAGAATAATCATGAGGAAGATAAACAGAGTTAAAATTATTGCAGGTACGCAAAATAAATCTAAAAAAATTAAAACTGATTTAGAAAAGATTTTAAATGAATATAATTTTGAAATTAATGATACTTTATATGATTTGGTGATTGCAATTGGTGGCGATGGAACTTTTATCAATGCGGTTCGTGAACTTCGCTTTGATAGTAATATTTATTATGTGGGTATTAATACGGGGACTTTAGGGTTTTTGCAAGAGACTAATCCAGAGGAACTTGAAAATTTTGTTAAAAGATTAAATAACGATGAGTTTAAAACGGAGAAAATTGGTTTACAAGAAACTGAAGTTATTACTAAAGAAGGTAGTTTTCGCTTTTTCTCATTAAATGAGATTGTTATTAGGGATTACAAATTTAAAACAACATTTTTAGTTGTTAAAGTAAACGATGAGTTGTTAGAGGAATTTGCCGGTGATGGGTTATTAATAGCAACGTCATTAGGTTCGACTGCTTATAATGCGAGTTTAGGGGGAGCAATGATTGGTTCTGGAATTCATACTGTTCAAATAACACCAATAGCGCCTTTAGTAAATCATGCATATCATAGTCTTAAAAATTCATTAGTGTTACCTGAACATAATATAATAACAATTGAACCTAGTCATGTGAAGGACAATGATTTATTAGTTATCGTCGATGGAGTAGAAGATGTTTATAAAGATGTTATTCATGTTACTACTAAAGCAGGGGATAAACATATTACTTGTCTTAGATTGAATGATTATAATTTTACTAATCGTATTCATGCTAAATTTTTAAAGTAAAAAAGACTCATGTTGAATCTTTTTTGTATTATAGCTCAATTAGTTTATATTTGTAATTTAGCTCTTTAATAAATTTAAACATATCATCCATAGATATAAAGAAAGTTGCGGTGTTATCGTTAGGGTGGAATGTAATAATTTTTTCATTTAATAATTCTTTATCAATATAAATTTCAATGTCATGTTCTTGGTTATTAATTAGCCCAAAAAGAGAGACCATTCCAGGCACTAGACCTAATTTTTCTTGCAGTTTTTCTTCAGAACCAAAGTGTAATCTATCACCAATTAATTCTCCAACTTTTTTAAGCTCTAATCTCTTGTGATCGTCCATGATGATTAAATAGAAACGACGATCTTTTTTACCAGCCATAAATAATGTTTTAGATGGAACGCCTTCTTTTCCTTCGATAGCTTTATCGGCTTCTTCTGTTGTCCAAACGGCACCATGATTAACTTCTTCAAATTTTATATTCATTTTGTTTAAAGTGTTAATAACCAGCTCTTTTTGATTCACTTTATCAACTCCTTATTCGAATTATAGCATAAAACAAATGGTTAGAAAACACATATATCTTAATTTGATTATAATTTTTTATAATTTTGATTCAAAAATATTGTTAATTAAAAAAGAAAATGATATAATTAAAAAGTCAGATGTCTCTGTAACTCAATTGGTAGAGCAATTGACTCTTAATCAGTCGCCTAGTTAATAGGACAAAATTTTATATGTCTCCGTAGCTCAGTTGGTAGAGCAATTGACTCTTAATCAATGGGTCCACGGTTCGAGCCCGTGCGGGGACACCAAGGTGATATTAAAAGCTTCTAAATTGAAGCTTTTTTCTATATTATATAGTAATAAATAACGAATATTATGGTATAATGATAGCAAGAGGAATAGCATGAAAGAAGTACAAAATGTTAGTGAACCTGTTGCAACAAATAAGGAATATCCAATCTTATATGGTTTTGGAGATACTTACTGTAAAACTGTAGATGAACTTTCTCAACACATGAATGCTGAAGAGGGTTATTTATCTTATTTAACCACATATAAATATATTGGTCCTTATGAAGGACGAGAGGATGTAATCATTCAGCAACAACTTGGGGGAATAGGACGTTGTATTACAGCGACTGATGAAAATACTTATGAAAGTTTTTGCGTTCGTAATGGGGAATGGAAACAGAAAATCGGAAGTTTGGAAGATGTGTATAAAGCTTTTAACCATTATTATGGCATTGAAATGGATGATGATGTTTTTCAAGATGCCAAAGAGCGTCGTCATAAAGTAAAAGAGATTTGCGAATCATTTAAATAATAGGGCATGGTAACAGGTGAAAATAAAGCTCCTTCATATAATAGGGTGAAAGGAGTTTTATTATGGAAGATAATTTATTAACTCCACTAGGAACGTTTGAAGAAAAAAGAATTGGGTGTGACGGACCTTTTTGTTGCGGTTCTAATGAAGATGCTCATTTTATTATTAGTAATGCAAATTTAGTTAATTCAACTATTATGGGTACAGCTATTATTAATGATTGCTGTCCATGCATTAAAGTGGCTATTGGGGCATGTATTAAGCTTTGTAAAGGAAATCAGTTTATTGCACAAACGAGTACTAATGCATGTGGTAATTATAAATTCACTGGTATATTACCTGGATGTTATACTTTAGTTGGTTATAGAAAAGGACTTTGTGTAGTAAGAAAGCAGATTATGATTAATGAAGATAATAGTATTTATATGCTTCATCTCTTGTTTGATCGTGATGAAAAAAATGACTGCGATAAGTAGTCATTTTATTTTGTTTAAATATTCGAGTATATAGTTATAGCAGTTTTCAAATAGTTCTTCTAATTCTTCTTCGGTAAACATTTGATAATTTTCTTTGTTATATTTATTTTGACTATTTATTAATTTGTTTATCTTATGAATAGTTCTATCAAGGTCTTCTTTGGTTAGTGGGCATTCTTTTATTTTTAGAGCATTTTCTAAAGTCATATTATTTTTATCAATTTTAGGCCCTAATTTTTTATCATTAATTATTTTTTGACCAAATAATTTAAAATCGTTTTGTTTAATTTGCCAAGGCGTTATATTTTCGTCTTTTAAGATACTACCATCTTTTAAGATGGTTACTCTTTGGTCGTTTTTAATGATAATATGGTGTTTGTGGGTATATGTATTATAATAACTATCGGTTATTAAATGGACAAGGTAGCCGGTAATTATATCCCTGGTCAATTGTTCTTTATAATTATTTATAAAATAATCAATATCAATCTTAAATTTTTTCTTAGCTTGATTTAGTCTATAATGGGTTATGCTTGAGTCAACAATGGAACTAGGATTTTCGATTTCATAGCCATTTAAAACATCAGGAAGAACATTACCAATAATAAAATCATTGCTAAAATTTAATTCTTTATTAAGCTTATTTGCCATAGCTAGATGAATTGGCCAAGAGGGCATATAATCACTTCCTTTACAAAAATTATAACATATTTTCTGTATAAATATCTTGATAAATTGTTTTTTATGTGATAGAATAATATAGAAATTTTGATATTTATACAAAACTTAAAAAAAATTTATGCAAAATACTTGTCAAATTTCATAAAATAAGGTATACTTATAAAGTCGATTAGATGGGCCTGTAGCTCAGTTGGTTAGAGCACACGCTTGATAAGCGTGGGGTCGTAGGTTCAAGTCCTACCAGGCCCACCATTTTTATTTGGTCCGTTGGTGAAGCGGTTTAACACACATGCCTTTCACGCATGCATTCACGGGTTCAAATCCCGTACGGACTACCAAAATTTGTTTTTAAGTTAATTTTATATAAATACGAAGAAGTGGAAGAGTAATATTTGAACCCTTATTCCTAGAAAGCTAGAACGATGGAAGCTAGCAATAAGCCAAATATGAAAAACACCACGGAGTAATTTGTCTGAAGTAATAGTAGGATAAGTCGGCTGTAATCCGTTACCATATTATAAGTTTCTTAAGAAACTATAAAGAGATCACGCAAGTGATAAGTAAGGTGGTACCGCGAATTACAGTTTTTCGTCCTTATAACAAGGGATGTTTGGCTGTTTTTTTATTATATTTGCCTAATTAGCTCGGTTGGTAGAGCAAACGGCTGTTAACCGTTGGGTCGTAGGTTCGAGTCCTACATTAGGCGCCATTTCTGCTCAATTAGCTCAGTTGGTAGAGCAAACGGCTGTTAACCGTTGGGTCGTAGGTTCGAGTCCTACATTGAGCGCCACATATGCCTGATTAGCTCAGTTGGTAGAGCAAACGGCTGTTAACCGTTGGGTCGTAGGTTCGAGTCCTACATCAGGCGCCACTTTGTTAATAAATAAAGGAAGCTTTATTTAATTATAGTAGGGCGTAGGTATATATCCTACTGCCCGTTTTTTGTATAAGGAGGTATTTCAATGGGAGAAAGTGCAAAATTTACGAAAGAAATGGTCGATGATTATGCAGATAAGTTATTAATTGGTTTAACACCGGAAGAAAATAAACAGGTTTTAGATGAATTTGAAATCATTGATGCAAATATTGATTTAATTAATGAAATTCCAGATATTTCAAAGGTTAAACCAATGACACATGCACTTGATAATTTTGAGTGTAGTTTTAGGGAAGATGTAGTGGAAGAATCGATATCAATTGAAGATTTACTTGCAAACTGTGATGAATCTGATGATGGTGAAGTTGAAGTACCAAGGATGGTGGGATAGTATGGAATATATGAGTAAAAGTATATTAGAAATTCATGAAGCCTTGAAAAATGGTGAAGTTACTAGTGAAGAATTAGTAAAAGAGTCAATTTCAAAATCGCATGAAGTTAATGAAAAATGTAATGCTTTTGTAACTATATTGGACGATGCTAAAGGCAGTGAAGTAACTGAAGATTTACTTTCAGGAATTCCTTATGGTGTTAAAGATAACTATAGTACAAAAGATGTTTTAAGTACAGGTTCATCAAATACTTTAAAAGACTATGTGCCTTTCTTTAGTGCAACAGCAATTGAAAATTTAGAAAAACACGGAGCTGTGATGGTTAATAAAACAGTACTAGATGAATTTGGTATGGGTGGAACTGGAACAACAGGTCATACAGGGATCGTAAGAAATCCTTGGGATACTTCTAGAATGTGTTCAGGTTCATCAGCTGGAAGTGCCGCAGCTGTAGCAGCGGGAGTTTATCCATATGCAACAGGTAGCGATACAGGTGATTCGATTAGAAAGCCAGCAGCTTATTGTGGTATTGTTGGATATAAACCAACTTATGGGATGATTTCTCGTTATGGATTATTTCCGTTTGCTAGTAGTTTAGATCACTGTGGGGCATTAACGAGAACAGTTGAGGACGCGGCTATCGTTGTTGATGCGATGAAGGGTATTGATGCAAACGACATGACATCATGGGATTCAAAAGATATTAATTTATTTGAATCTTTAAATGCTGATGTTAAAGGGAAAAAGTTGTGTTATGTCAAAGAAATTTGTGACGTTGCTAATTACCCTGAAGCTGATGATGAATTAAAAGAACATTTGGCTAATTTCATGAAAATGGTTGATCAATGCCGTGAACTTGGAATGGAAGTCGAAGAAGTTTCTGTTGATCAAAAATTATTAGCAGCGCAGCCTTCAGTATATGTAGTTATTTCTTGTGCGGAAGCAACTTCAAATATGTCTAATTTAACTGGGTTTATTTTTGGACCACGTGCGGAAGGAAAGACATGGGAAGAACAAATGATAAACTATCGTACAAAAGGTTTTTCACCTTTAATTAAACGTCGTTTTGTTATTGGTTCTTACGTCCTTCAAGCACAAAATAAGGATCGTTATTTCCACAATGCTCAAAGAGTAAGAAGATTACTTGTAGATAGATGGAATGAATTATTTGAAGAATATGATGCTGTAATTTTACCCGTAGGAAGTGGACCAGCAAAACCATTGGAAGGTTCTAGTAATATGCTTGATAAACAAACACAAATACTAGAGGATCACTTGCAAGTTGGAAATTTTGGTGGTTTTCCATCAATTACTATTCCCGATGGCTTTGTAAACGGTTTGCCAGTAGCTTTAAATATTACTGGTAAATGTTATGATGATGTAAATGTTCTTAATATTGCCTATGCCTTAGAAAAAAGTATGGATTATAAAAATCAAATAGCTAAGGAGGTAAAATAATGAAATATAAAGTAATGGTTGGTTTAGAGATGCACTGTGAGATTAGTGAAACAAATACTAAAGTTTTTTCAGGGGCAGCTAACCAATATACTGATAAACCTAATGTAAATATTAGACCAGTTGATATGGCGTTTCCAGGAACGCTACCAGTTGTCAATAAAGAAGCGGTGAGAAAATCTTTAATGGCTAGTATGATTTTAGGATGTAAACAACCTGAATACATTTATTTTGAAAGAAAAAATTATTATTATCCTGATTTACCAAAAGGATTTCAAATTACGCAAGAAACAAAACCAGCGCCTATTGGAATTTATGGTAAATTAAAATTTGAGTGTAATGGTGAGGAAAAGGAAGTTCGAGTTAATAATCTTCATTTAGAAGAGGATGCAGCTTCTTCAGATCATATGGCAAGAACGTCAAAAATCAACTATAATAGAGCAGGTGTACCTCTATTAGAATTAGTTACAGAACCAGATATTCGTTCAGCTGATGAAGCAGTAGCTTTCTTAGAAACAATGCGTTCAATTTATCAGTATGCTGGAATAAGTGAAGCGGATAGTAAAAAAGGTCAAATTAGATGTGATGTAAATGTATCTTTAATGGATGCTTCAAAAGATGAAAGCAATCCCGAAAATTGGGGAACTAAGATCGAAATTAAAAATGTTAACTCTTTTGGTGGGGTAAGAGACGCTATCAATTACGAAATCGAAAGACAAACTGATTTAATTGAATCTGGCGAATACGATAAAATGGAACAACAAACTCGCAGATGGGATGAAGAATCTGGAACAACGATTTTTATGCGTAGTAAAGTTGATGCGATTGATTATAAATATTTTGTTGAGCCAAATATTCCAAAGATAAAATTGTCACAAGATTGGCTAGAACAAATTAGAAAAGAAATTCCAAAATTAGCAAATGAAAGAAAAGAAATATATATTAATGAATATGGAATTTCTAATTATGATGCATCTATTTTAGTTAAAGAAAAACCAGTTGCTGATTTTTATGAAGAGGCTATTAAACTCGGGGCAGATCCTAAAAGTGCATCAAACTGGATTACAACTAATTTACTTGGATGTTTAAACAAATTGGAACTTACAATTAATGATATTACTTTAACTCCTGAAATGCTTGCGAGTTTAATTAAATTAGTTGGGGATAAAGAAATTTCTTCAAAACAAGCCAAAGTGGTTTTTGCTGAATGTTTAACTAGTGGTAAAACACCTAAAGAGGTAGTTAAAGAAAAAGGCATGATGCAAATGAGTGATATATCAGAGATTGTTCGAATTGCTAATGAAGTTTTAGATGAAAATCACGATGTAATTGAACAATATAAAAAAGGCCGTACTAATGTCGTGGACTTCTTAGTTGGTCAAATTATGAAAAAAACGCGTGGTACTGCTAATCCAACAATAGCTAGAAGTACAATGGTGGAAGAAATAGAAAAGAGGTGATTATAAGTGGGAAATAAATATCGTGACCATTATTGTGGTAAACTAACATTAGAAGATTTAGACAAAAACGTTAGAGTGGCAGGATGGGTTGAAAACATTCGTGACCATGGGGGAGTTATCTTTGTCGATGTTCGTGATGAAACAGGGGTAATTCAAGTTGTTAGTAATGACGACAGTATTTTTGACGGGCTGACTCGTGAGTCAACAGTAACTTTAGAAGGAATTATTCGTAAACGTGATGAAGAAACTTATAATCCAAAGATTGCTACGGGCATGATTGAAATATTGATAGAGGAAATCGAAGTTCTAGGAAAAGCAAAAAATGAGCTACCATTTGAAGTTGTAACTTCAACAAGCGTTAATGAAGAGGTAAGGCTTAAGTATCGTTACTTAGATATGCGTAATAAAAAAGTTCACGATAATATTAAATTTAGAAGCGAAGTACTTAAGTTTATAAGAAATAAAATGGATAGTTTAGGTTTTACCGAAGTTCAAACGCCTATTTTAACAGCATCTTCACCAGAAGGTGCAAGAGATTTTATTGTTCCTTCGCGTAGATTTAAAGGTAAATTTTACGCTTTACCACAAGCGCCACAAATATTTAAGGAACTACTAATGGTGGGTGGGTTTGATAGGTATTATCAGATTGCTCCTTGTTTTCGTGATGAAGATGGCCGTGCAGATAGAACTTTAGAGTTTTATCAGTTAGATTTGGAAATGGCTTTTGCTGAAGAAGAAGACGTTTATAAAATAGGTGAGGATGTTTTCTATGATTTATTTACTAAATTTTCAGATAGAAAAGTTTCACCAAAACCTTTTAGACGTATTGCTTATAAAGAAGCTATGCTAAAATATGGGACGGATAAACCTGATTTAAGAAATCCACTTGTTATTACTGATGTTAGTGAAATTTTTAAGGAAACTGAATTTAAACCATTTAGAGGAGTAGTTGTTAGGGCAATTAAAGTAGATGATTTGGCAACTAAATCAAATTCTTGGTTTAATGAAGTTGTTGATTATGTTAAATCGATTGGAATGCCAGGAATTGGATATATATCTTACCTGAAGGATGGCTCTTTTAAAGGACCGATTGATAAATTTTTAACTGAAGAAGATAGAAAAGCGTTAATTGAAACTTGTGATTTAAAACCAAATGGAGTTGTATTCTTTATTGCTGATAAGAAGGCTAATCAAGCGGCTAAACAGGCTGGAATGATTAGAATAGAACTAGGCAAACGTTTAGATTTAATTGATCCAAATGTTTATGAATTCTGTATTATTAATGATATGCCGATGTTTGAGTATAACGAAGAAGAAGGTAAATACGATTTTGGCCATAACCCATTTAGTATGCCACAAGGTGGGGAAAAGGCTTACGACGAGGATATTGAAGATATTCTCGCTTACCAATATGATTTTGTATGTAATGGATTTGAAATGTCATCAGGAGCTGTGCGTAACCATGATATAAATCTTTTGATGAAAGGATTTAATTTAGTAGGTTATTCAGAAGATGTTGTTAAAGATAAATTTAGTTCTTTATATACAGCATTTCAATATGGCGTGCCGCCACATGCAGGAATGGCACCTGGTATTGATCGTATTATTATGCTTTTAAAAGATGAGCCAAATTTAAGAGAAGTTCAAGCATTCCCACCGAATGTTAGTGGACAGGATAATATGATGGGCTCACCTAGTGAAGTATCAGAGAAACAATTAAGAGAAGTTCATATCAAAATTAGATAATATGAGCTTTTTTCTTTGTAATATTATAATTTTTTTCGTTAATAATAAAGGTGAAAGGAGAAATATTATGGATAAGAAAAATAATAAGGCATCTTCACCATATACTAATTTTAAAAATGAAGGACCTTGCTGTTCTCATAAAAAAGAAGATACACTTCATAAAATGAAAGAAGTTATTAGTACTGAAGCAGCTCAAAATTCAGAAATAATTAAAGATAATAAGGCCGATTAGGCTTTTTTGATTTTAATAAAAAGTGATTGTAATATTTAATTCCAAAAGCTACTAATTAACGACAAAAAATATCTGTTAAACATTAGTTAAAATGATACCGATTTATAATGTGGATAACAAACAAAGGT